>JBOHQB010000527.1:0-1607 GCA_050731995.1 Candidatus Rokuibacteriota bacterium | reverse complement strand
GCGGCGGTGGACCTGGCGTACCCGTACGTCGCGCTGTGCGTCCTCTCGGCGAGCGCCGCCAACGTGCGCACGCTCTCCTTCTACGTCGGGCTGTCCGCGCTGGCCGCGTGGGCGCTCTGGCCGTTCCGCTCGCGGCGCTACGCGCGGGTGTGGTGGGTGGCGGGGCTGCTGGTGGTCGTCACCGCCGGGTACTGGGGCCACGTCGGGCTCGCCGAGGTCCAGCGGGTGCTCGAGCGGCGGGCCGCGGCGTGGCTGCTCGACCTGATCCAGCGCGACACGGACCCCTATCGGGCGACGACCGCGCTCGGCGAGATCGGGGTCGTGAAGCTCTCGGACCGAATTCTCATGAGAGTCGACCTCGAGCCCGAGGCGCGCCCGCCGATCCTGTTGCGCGAGGCGAGCTACAACGTGTTCGCGTCTCCCTCGTGGTACGCGGTCGACGCCGGCTTCGCGCGTATCCTGCCCGAGGCCGACGGCGAGACGTGGACGCTCCGTCCGGGCGTGGCCCCGGAAGGGAAGCTGACGATCGCGGCGTACCTCCGGCGCGGCCGCGGCGTCCTCGCGCTGCCGAACGGCGCCGCGCGCCTTGATCACCTCGCGGTCGTCCAGCTCGCGAAGAGCCGCCTGGGCGCCGTGCGGGTCGAGGAGGGCCTCGGTCTCGTGACCTTCGCGGCGAACGTGTCACGCAGCGCGACACCCGACGAGGCCCCCACGCCGGCCGACCTGACCCTGCCGCCGGTCGAGGCGGGCGCGATCGCGCGCGCCGCGGCCGAGCTCGGGCTGGCGTCGAAGTCGCCCGAGCAGGCGCTCACCGCGATCCGCGCGTACTTCCTCGGCCGCTTCCGCTACACGCGCTATCTTGAGGGCACGCCGGTCGGCACGACGCCGCTCGAGGAGTTCCTGCACCATGCGCGTGCCGGACACTGCGAGTATTTCGCGTCGGCGACGGTCCTGCTCCTCCGCGCCGCCGGCATTCCGGCGCGCTACGCGGTCGGCTATTCGGTGACCGACTGGAGCCGACTCGAGGGACGCTACCTCGTCCGGTCGCGCGACGCGCACTCGTGGGCGCTCGCGTGGGTCGACGGCGCCTGGCGCGACGTCGACACCACGCCGCCGGCCTGGGTCGCGGTCGAGCGCGACGCCGGCTCGTTCTGGGAGCCGGTCGCGGACCTCTGGTCGTGGGTCGGCTTCCTGTTCTCGCGCTGGCGGTGGAGCGAGCGCCAGGACCGGCTCGGGAGCTACCTCGGCTGGCTCCTCGTCCCGCTGATCGCGCTGCTGGTATGGCGGCTCTACTCGCGCCGCCGCGTCACCGGCGCGCGCCGCGCCCCGGTCCGCCGCGCCGATCCCGCCGCGACCTCGGGCGGCGACTCCGAGTTCTATCTCGTGCAGCGACGGCTCGAGGCGCTCACCTTCGCCCGTCGTCCTGCGGAGCCGTTGTCGGGCTGGCTCGAAGCCGTCGGCGCGGCGCCGCCCCCCGGCGTGTCGATCGCCGGGCTCGACACGTTGCTGGCGCTCCACTACCGCTATCGCTTCGACCCCGCCGGGATCGGCCGGGAGGAACGGGACGCGCTGCGGGCCGGCGCGCGCGCGTGGCTCGCCGCCCACGA
>JBOHQB010000526.1:0-17832 GCA_050731995.1 Candidatus Rokuibacteriota bacterium | reverse complement strand
CTCCTCATCATCGCCAGCATGGACGTGCCGGTGGTGATCACCATCGAGGCCGGGCTGAGCTTCCTCGGCATGGGCGTGCGCCCGCCGGCGCCGAGCTGGGGGCGGATCCTGAACGAGGGCTATTCCTTTGTCCGCGAGACGCCGTGGATCGTGGTCGCCGGCGGCCTGCCGCTGATCGTGACCACGCTCGGCTTCACCTTCCTGGGCGAGGCGCTGCGCGACCAGCTCGACCCCAAGCTGCGCCGGGCCGTCTGATGGACGCTCCCGTCCTCGCCATCCGCGACCTCAGCATCGACTTCCTGACCGCGCGCGGACGCGTGCACGCGCTCAGGGGCGTCAACCTCGAGGTGCCGCGCGGCGCCATCGTCGGCCTGGTCGGCGAGAGCGGCTCCGGCAAGACGACGGTGATCATGGCCGCCATGCGCCTGTTGGCCGCCAATGCCGAGGTGCGCGCCGGGGCGGTGCTGCTGGACGGCCGCGACGTGCTGAAGATGACCCCGGCGGAGCTGCGCCAAGTGCGCGGGCGCAAGGTGTCGATGGTGTTCCAGGACCCGATGAGCTCGCTCAACCCCGTGCTGCCGGTGGGCGCGCAGATGGTCGACATCCAATACCGCGACCGCGCCGCCGGCGCGGGCGAGAAGCGGCGCCGGGCGGCCGACATGCTGCGCCAAGTGGGCATTCCGGACGCCGTCGAGCGCCTCGGCAACTACCCGCACGAATTCAGCGGCGGCATGCGCCAGCGCGTCGCCATCGCCATGGCGCTGCTGGCGCGCCCCGACCTCCTGATCGCCGATGAGCCGACGACGGCGCTCGACGTTACGATCCAGGCCCAGATCCTCGGACTCCTCCGTGACCTCCAGAAGCGCCTCGGCATGGCGCTGCTGATGATCACTCACGACCTCAACATCGTGCGGAAGATGGCTGGCCGCGTGAACGTGATGACGCGCGGCCTCATCGTCGAGGCGGGCCCGACGCGTGAGATCTTCGAGCGGCCCCAGCACGCATACACGCGCCACCTGCTCGCCGCCGAGCCCCGCGCCGCCCCCCCGCGCACGGGGGTCGTGCCGCCGGTCCTCCTGCGCGCCCGCGACGTCCGCGTCTGGTTCCCGATCAAGGCGGGGCTCTTCCGCCGCACGGTGAGCCACGTCAAGGCCGTTGACGGCGTGGGTGTGGAGGTCCGGGCCGGGCGCACGGTCGGCGTCGTCGGTGAGAGCGGTTCGGGGAAGACGACGCTCGGCCTGGCGCTGCTGCGCCTGCAGCGTTGTGAGGGCACGATCGAGTTCGGCGGCCGGGCGATCCGTCCGCTGCGCGGCGCCGAGCTCCGCCCGCTCAGGCGCGAGATGCAGGTGGTCTTCCAGGACCCGTACGGCTCGCTCTCGCCGCGCCTGTCGGTGCTGCAGGTCGTCGGCGAGGGGCTCGGCGTCCACGGGATCGGGGCGACGCCGGCCGAGCGGCGGCGGCTCGTCGAGGAGGTCCTCGTGGAGGTCGGGCTCGACCCGACCGCGTGCGAGCGCTATCCCCACGAGTTCTCCGGCGGCCAGCGCCAGCGGATCGCGATCGCGCGCGCGATGGTGCTGCGCCCGCGCCTCGTCGTCCTCGACGAGCCGACCTCGGCGCTGGACATGTCGGTGCAGGCCCAGATCGTGGACCTGTTGCGCGCGCTCCAGACGAAGTACGATCTCGCCTACCTCTTCATCAGCCACGACCTCAAGGTGATCCGCGCGCTCAGCGACGAGGTGATCGTGATGAAGGATGGGCAGGTGGTGGAGGCGGGGCCGACGACGGCGGTCTTCGACGAGCCGAGGACCGCCTACACCCGCGCCCTGATGACGGCGGCGTTCGCGCTCGAGGCCGTCGAGCCCGGCGCCGTCGCGACCTGAGGAGGAGCGCGATGAGCGCGTTCGCGGAGTACGAGCGATACGATGCTGTCGGCCTCGCGCACCTCGTGCGTCGCCGCGATGTGAAGCCGGAGGAGCTCCTGGAAGCGGCGATCGCGCGCGTCGAGGCGCGCAATCCCGCGATTAACGCCGTGACGATGCGCCTCGACGACTACGCGCGCCGGGCGATCGCCGACGGAGTACCGGACGGGCCGTTCCGCGGCGTGCCCTTCCTCATGAAGGACCTCACCGCATCGATCGCGGGCGTCCCTATGACGCGGTCGTCCCGCTTCTTCGCCGACGCGCCGCCGCCCGCGGCCGACAGCGAGCACGTCCGCCGGCTCAAGCGCGCGGGCCTGGTGATCTTCGGCCGCACGAACACCTGCGAGCTCGGGCTGTCGCTCACCTGCGAGCCCCAGCTACACGGCCCGACGCGTAATCCGTGGGATACGACGCGCATCTCGGGAGGCTCGTCGGGCGGGGCGGCGGCGGCGGTTGCCGCGCGCATCCTGCCGCTGGCGCACGCGACCGACGGCTTCGGCTCGATCCGCGCGCCCGCGGCGTGCTGCGGCCTCGTCGGTCTGAAGCCGACGCGCGGCCGCAACACGATGGCGCCGTATCTCGGCGAGGGGCTCGGTGGCCTCTCCGCGGAGCACGCGGTGGCGCTGTCGGTCCGCGACTCGGCGACGCTGCTCGACGCGACGGCCGGTCCCGGCGCGGGCGACCCGTACGTCGCGCCGGCGCCGAGGCGCCCGTGGGCCGCGGAGACCGGGGCCAACCCGGGCCGGCTGCGCGTGGCGGTCGCGGTCAAGGCGCCGAACGGCGCCACGGTGGAGCGCGAGGTGCTCGACACGGTGCAGGCCGCGGCGCGCCTCTTCGCCGAGCTCGGTCACACGGTGGACGGGGCGGAGCCGCAGGTCGACGGCGAGGCGATCGTGCCGGCGTTCCTCACGCTGGCCGCCGCCAACACCGTCGTCAACCTCGCGGGACATCCGACCGCGGGGCGGCCGCCCCGCCCGGACGAGGTCGAGCGGATCACGTGGCTCACGGCGAGGCGCGGCGCGGCGATCGCGGCCGCCGACTACGTCCGCGCGACCCAGACGGCGCACCGGCTCGGCCGCCAGATGGCCGCCTTCCACGCGTCGTGGGACGTGCTGCTCACGCCGGGGCTCGCGACCCCGCCGCCCCCGCTCGGCTGGCTCGACATGATGCTGGACGACTTCGACGAGTACTGGCGGCGCGTCTTCGCCTTCTCGCCCTTCACGGTGTGGTTCAACCTTACGGGCCAGCCGGCGATGGTGCTGCCGCTCGGCCGGACCGCGTCGGGACTCCCGCTCGCCGTGCAGCTCGTCACCCGCTTCGGCGACGAGGCGACGCTCTTCCGGGTCGCGTCGCAGCTGGAGGCGGCGCGCCCCTGGTTCGGCATCAAGCCGGCGCTTGTCGCCTAGCGCGCCGACGGGACCCTCGGCGCGCGCTTCTCGCGGATCGCCCGCGCGCCCTCCAGCACGTCCGGGTCGGTGAAGGTCAGCATCTCGAGCGCGATCGACTGGTCGAAGATCGGCCCCGCGAGCCTGAGCCAGTTGTTGAGCGTGCGCTTCGTCCAGCGGATCGCCTGCTGGCTGCCCTGCGCCAGACGGTCGGCGACCTCGAAGGCTTTCGGCATGAGATCGGCTGAGGGGACGCAGAGGCTCACGAGCCCGATGCGCTCGGCCTCGCGCCCGTCGATAAAGTCGCTGGTCAGGAGATAGTACTTCGCCTTGGCCATCCCGCAGAGCAGCGGCCACACGATCGCGGCGTGGTCGCCGGCGACGACGCCGAGGCGCGTGTGGCCGTCGGTGACGCGCGCGGTGTCCGCCATGATGCTGATGTCGGCGAGGAGCGCGACGACGAGCCCGGCGCCGACGGCGACACCGTTGATCGCGGAGACGACGGGCTTGTCGAGGTTGACGATGTTGTAGACGAGGTCGGAGGCCTCGTGGAGCGTGCGCACGAGTCGCTTCGGGTCGCGCGCGCTGGCCTCGACCATCTCGAGGTCGCCGCCGGCGGAGAACGCGCGCCCCGCCCCGGTGACGACCGCCACGCGCGTTTCGGGGTCGGCGCCGATCGTCAGCCACACCTGTGTCAGCTCCCAGTGCAGGCGGTCATTGGTCGCGTTCAGGACCTCCGGGCGGTTGAGCGTGACGAGCAGCACGCCGTTTGGGCGGCGCTCGAAGACGAGGTGCTGATACTCGGCGTAATCCATGTTGGCGGCCTCCTCGGAGCGGTGTGTGGCGGGTATGGTACCGCGTGGGCGGCTTCGAGCGGCTCGCCGGATGGGAATGACGCTCAGCGGACGCGGCGCGCCGTCCAACCGAGCGGCATCGAGTCCGGCGACGTCAGCGTGCCTGACACGCCGTCGTCCGTCGCGCGGCCCTCGAACCTCAGGCGTCCCACGCCGAACGCGATGCGGTCCCCGGCGACACCGCCGTCGGCGATGGGATCGACGCGCCCGTCGCGCTGGAGCGTGCCCGTCAGCCGCTGGAACCGCTGGGCGAGCGTCAGCGTCGCGCCGACGTCGGCGCCGTTCTGGAGCGCCACGCGCCAGACGCCCGCGACGTCGGCCGGCACGACCCAGTAGTAGAGGGTCCGCTCGCCGTCGCGGAGCCGCACGCGCTCGACACGGTCCGGCGTCCAGTCGCCCATGCCGAAGGTGTTGGAGACGACGCGCGTCCCGGGCCGCGTCTCCCGCAGGAGCTTCGGGCGCAGCCGAACATTGACGTCCTCGCCGAGGTAGAGCGTGACCACGCTGGCCTCCCGGATGTCCGTCACGAAGATGTCCTGCCAGAGGATCGTGACCCGGTCGGCGACGCCTCCGGTCAGCGCGCGGTCCCGGCTCAGCCTGACGAGCCGCGGATCGATCTCGACACCCACCCCGCGCGCCCCGAAGACGCGCGCGGCCTGGATGACGATCCGGCCGTCACCGCTGCCCAGGTCGTAGACGACGTCGCGCGCCGTGACATCCGCGAGGCGCAGCATGGCGTCGCCGAGCTCGGGCGGCGTGACGACGAACGGCGCGTCGGGCCCGCCCGTCGGCACCCCCGCGCACGCCGCGGCTATCAGGATCACCGCGAGGAGCGGCGTTCTACACATCCGGAAGGGGAGGCTCGGGGCCCGGGCCGCCGCCCGTCCAGCCGAACGCGCGCGCGGCGAGCGGCTCGGGCAGGTCGCCCCCTCCACCGGCCAGGGCGTCGCGCAGCCAGGCGAGCAGCGTCGCGAACGTCTCGTTGGAGTTCACGCGGCGGAGCCAGACGGGGCGGCCGTCGAGATAGACGAAGACGACGTTGGCCTCGCTGCACGGACCGAGGCAGTCGGTGAACGCCAGCCGCGCGCCGTCGAGCTTCGCCTCGCGGAAGGCGCGGCGGAGCTGGCGCTTGAGCGTGCCGGGTACGGTCTTCGGGCCGCCGCGCTCGGGATGGCCGCAGCAGCAGCCGAAGCAGGCGAGGATCAGGGCGAGGTCCGCGATGGCGGCATAGTATAACCGTCCGAATGAATCCCCTCGCGGCCATCTCCGCCCCGGCCCTCGGGGCCGTCTGCGCGCTCGGCTCCGCGGTGACCTGGGCGATCACCAGCCTCATCGTCCGCTCGCTCGCGCCGCACGTCGGCGCCGTGATCCTCAACGCGACGCGCTCGGTCGTCGCGGGCGGGCTGCTCGTGGCCCTGGTGCTCGCGATCGACGGACCGGGGACGTTCGGCGCGATCTCGTCGCGGGCCTTCTGGCTGATGGCGGGCTCGATCGTCGCCGCGATCAGTATCGGCGACACGGTCTTCTTCGAGAGCACGCGCCTGCTCGGTCTCGGGCGGGCGATGACGATCGCGATGACCTATCCCGTCGGCTCGGCGCTGCTCGCGTGGCTGTTCCTCGACGAGACTCTCACGCCACGGATCGTCACCGGCGCGCTCCTGACGCTCGGCGGGATCGCGGTGATCGTGCTGCCGCGTGCCGAGCGGCCGCCGGGCGAGGCGCTGACGCGGGGAGTCGCCGCGGCGACGCTCGCGTCGCTCGCGTGGGCCGTGTCGGTGGTCATCATGAAGCCGGCGCTCCAGGAAGTGGACGCGGTCACGGCGCAGGCGGTCCGGCTCCCGCTCGCGGGCGCGCTCCTCTGGGTGACGCCGTGGGCGCGCGGCGGATTCGGCACGCTCGCGGCGAGCCCGGCGTCGGTGCGCTGGCGGGTGCTCGCCCTCAGCGTGCTGACCGCCGGCTCGTCCGTGATGTTCGTCGCGGGTCTCAAATACGCCGGCGTGACCGTGTCGACGGTGCTCTCGTCCACGGCGCCGCTGTTCGCCATCCCGCTGGGCTGGGCGTTCCTGGGCGAGCGGCTGTCCGCGGCAGCGATCCTCGGCGGCCTCGTGACCGTCGCGGGGATCGTCGTGCTCCAGACCTGAGCACCCGGCGGCAGCGGCTCGAGGAGCGCCACGGCTCCGCCGGGGCGCGTCCGCGCGTTGGGGGATGGGAGTGCGAAGCCGCAGCGCGTTCGACGCGCGAGGCGAGCCTGAGTGAGGGGAGCCAGTCGGGGCCCCCATGTCAGTCAGAACCGGCGGCGGCCGCCCATCGAGCGCTTGCGCAGGCGCAGTGACTTCGGCGTGACCTCGAGCAGCTCGTCCTCGCGGATCCACTCCAGCGACTGCTCGAGGTTCATGATGCGCGGTGGCGTGAGCTTGATGCCCTCGTCCGACGTGGAGGCACGCATGTTGGTGAGCTTCTTTTCCTTGGTGATGTTGACGTCGAGGTCGTTGTCGCGGGAGTTCTCGCCGACGATCTGGCTCTCGTAGACGGCCTCGCCGGGCCCGATGAACATCGTGCCGCGCGCTTGCAGATTGTCGATCGCGTAGCCCGTGGTCTTGCCGGTCCGATCAGCGACGAGCGCGCCGTTCTGGCGGTGGGCGATATCGCCCTGCCAGGCGTCCCAGCCGTCGAAGAGGTGGTTGAGCAAGCCGGTGCCGCGGGTGTCCGTCAGGAACTCCGTGCGGTAGCCGATGAGGCCGCGCGACGGGATCCGGTATTCCAGCCGCACCCGCCCGGTGCCGTGGTTGACCATCTTGGTCATCAGGCCCTTGCGGGGGCCGACCTTCTGGGTGACGGCGCCGATGAATTCCTCGGGAATGTCGACGACCAGATGCTCCATCGGCTCCAGGGTCTGGCCCTGCTCGTCCTTGTGGGTGATGATCTCCGGCTTGCCGACCTCCAGCTCGTAGCCTTCGCGCCGCATCATCTCGATGAGGATGGCCAGCTGTAGCTCGCCGCGGCCGGAGACGCGGAACGTGTCGGGCGAGTCCGTCTCCTCCACGCGGATGCCGGGATTGAGCTTGCGCTCCTTCATGAGGCGCTCGCGCAGCTGGGGTGACGTGACGAAGCGGCCCTCCTTGCCCGCGAACGGCGAGACGTTGGACGAGAAGAGCATGGAGACGGTCGGCTCGTCGATGCGGATCAGCGGCAGCGCGACCGGATTCTCGAGATCGCCGACCGTCTCGCCGATATCGATCGTCTCGATGCCGGCGATCGCGACGATGTCACCCGCGCTCGCGTCGGGGATCTCGATGCGCTTGAGGCCCTCGTACCCGTAGAGCACGGTGACCTTCGCCTGCTCAACGGTACCGTCGCGGTGGACGACCGAGACGCGCTCGGCCTGACGCACACGGCCGCTGACGATGCGGCCGATCACCAGTCGGCCGACGTAGTCGTCCCAGTCGAGCATCGCGACCCGGAACTGCAGCCCCATCGCGGAGTCGAACCGCGGCGGCGGGACCGTGCCCAGGATCGTGTCGAACAGCGGCTCGAGCGTCTTGGATTCGACCTTCGGATCCGCGGAGGCCGTGCCCACCCGGGCGTTCGTGTAGAGGACCGGGAACTCGAGCTGGTCCTCGGCGGCATCGAGGTCGATGAAGAGGTCGTAGATCTCGTCCAGGACCTCCGCCGGGCGTGCGTCGGAGCGGTCGATCTTGTTGATCACGACGATCGGCGGCAGGCCGGCCTCGAGCGCCTTCTTGAGCACGAAACGTGTCTGGGGCAACGGCCCCTCGGCGGCGTCGACGAGCAGGAGCACGCCGTCGACCAGCGTCAGCGTGCGCTCGACCTCCGAGCCGAAGTCGGCGTGGCCCGGCGTGTCCACGATGTTGACGTGCACGCCCTTGTAGGTGATCGCCGTGTTCTTGGCCATGATCGTGATGCCCTTCTCGCGCTCGAGGTCGATCGAGTCCATGATCCGCTCGGGGACGGACTCGTTCTCGCGGAAGAGCCCGGACTGCCAGAGCATCGCGTCCACGAGCGTCGTCTTGCCGTGGTCGACGTGGGCGATGATCGCGATGTTCCGGATGTTCTCGCGCTGGTCCATCGATTCATCCTACCATGCGGGTTGTGACGAGCCCGACGGAGCGGCGCCGACACGCGCGCGTCGCGGTGCGCCTGCCGGCCGTGCTGACGGCCGTCGGGGCCCGCGCCGCGGGCGAGGTGGTGGACCTCTCCCTGTCGCGCTGCCGCGTGTTGACCGACGCGCGTGTGGTGCCCGGCGAGCGCCTCCGGGTGGCGCTGGATCTGGGCGGCGACGGGGGCATGGTCGCGTGCGAGGCGATCGTCGCGCGCGTGCCCGGCGCGGGCCTGGTCGCGCTCTCCTTCGGAGGCTTCGAGGCCGACGGCGAGGCGCGGCTCACCGGCTTCGTGACCGCCCGGCTCGGCTACGCGGACATCGGCCAGTCGTCGCCGGGGCGCGTCACCCGGGTGCGGCGGCGTCTCGGCTCGTCGGAGTTCTGGCTCCTCGTCCTGCTCCTGGCGCTGGGCGCAATCGTGCTCGTGACGATGGTGCCCTGGTTCCACTTCTGCACGTGGGGCCGCGACTGCTAAGGGGGCGGCGGCTGAGGGTATAATGGTCCGACCCTCGACCCCAAGGAGTCCTGGATGCTCCGAACCCTGACGACGCTCTCGATCGCTGTCGTCCTGACGGTCGTACCCGTCCGGGCGCAGGACAAGCCCGCCACGAAGACGGCGGCGACGCCGACGGCCGTGGTCACGCTCGAGAAGGGCGGCGAGATCGTGCTCGAGTTCTTTCCGAAGGACGCCCCCCGCCACGTCGAGAACTTCCTCAAGCTCGCCCGGCAGAAGTTCTACGATGGGCAGCGCGTGCACCGCGTCGACAAGGGGTTCGTCGTCCAGTTCGGCGACCCGCTCACCAAGACCCTCAAGATGGACGACGACCGCATCGGCACAGGCGGTCCCGGCTACACGATCAAGGCGGAGTTCAACAGCCGCCCGTTCGACCGCGGCGTGCTCGGCATGGCGCGCGGCGACGACCCGGACTCGGCGGGGAGCCAGATCTACGTCATGCTCGGCAACGCCCACTTCCTGAACGGCAAGTACACCGCGTTCGGGCGGGTCGCGAAGGGAATGGACGTCGTGGACAAGACCCGCGTCGGCGACCGCATCAAGACGGTGCGGGTCGTCGAGGCCCAATAGGAGCGCGTCGTGAAGCAGACTGCGGTTATCACGCTCGAGGCGGGCGGCGAGATCTCCATCGAGTTCTTCCCCGAGGACGCGCCGAAGACGGTGGAGAACTTCGTCGGGCTCGCGAAGAAGGGCTTCTACGACGGGCTCACCTTCCACCGGGTCGTTCCGGACTTCGTCGTGCAGGGCGGCTGCCCCAAGGGCAACGGCACGGGCGGGCCCGGCTACCAGATCAAGGCGGAGTTCAACAAGCAGAAACACATACGCGGTGCCGTGGCGATGGCGCGCAGCCAGGACCCGGACTCGGCGGGCAGCCAGTTCTACATCTGTTACGGGCCGACGCCGCACCTGGACGGCCAGTACACGGTGTTCGGCACGGTGGTCGCCGGCATGGAGCTCGTGGACCGGATCAAGCAGGGCGACCGGATGACGTCGGTCCGCGTCGTCGAGGGGTAGTCGTTGGCCTGGTCGCTGCTCATCCAGGGCGGGACCGTCGTCGACGGCAGCGGCGCGCCTGCACGGGCGGCGGACGTCGCGGTCGCGGGTGACCGGATCGACGCGATCGGTCCCGGCCTCCGCGGCGAGGCCGCACGGGTCGTCGTCGCGCGCGGGCTCGTCGTCGCGCCGGGCTTCATCGACATGCACTCGCACTCCGATCTCTTCTATTTCGGCTGCCCGTCCGCGGAGTCCAAGGTCCGCCAGGGCGTGACGACCGAGGTGGTCGGCATGTGCTCGTTCTCCCAGGCGCCGATCCGCGGCGACCAGCGCGAGGTCGTGCGGGGCTGGGCCGGCGGGATCGGCGCCAGCCTCGATCTGAAGGCGGAGACGTTCGCGCAGTATCTCGACGCGCTCCGCGCGATGGGGCCGACCGTGAACATCGCGCACTTCGTCGGCCACGGCGCCCTCCGCATCGCCGCCATGGGCTTCGAGGCGCGCCCGGCCGGCGCCGACGATCTGAGATCGATGCAGCGCCTCCTCGGCGAAGCGATGGACGCCGGCGCCTTCGGCTTCTCCACGGGGCTCGTCTACGCGCCGAGCGCGTACTCGGACACCGGCGAGCTGGTCGCGCTGGCCAAGGCGATGTCCTCGCGCGGCGGCTACTACTTCTCGCACATCCGCGGCGAGTCCTCGATGCTGCTCGACTCGATCAACGAGGCGATCCGGATCGGCGAGGAGGGCGACGTCGGCGTCCAGGTCTCGCACGTGAAGGCCTCGGGCAAGGAGAACTGGTCGAAGATCGACGCCGCGCTGCGGCTGTTCGACACGGCGCGGGCGCGCGGGGTCGACGTGGCCGGGGACGTGTATCCCTACAACGCGGGTAGCACGAAGCTCGACAACATGATACCCGCCTGGGCGCACGACGGCGGGATCGCGAAGCTGCTCGAGCGGCTCGCCGACCGCGCCGTGCGGCGGCGCATCGTCGAGGAGTGCCTGATCGACGGCGAGCGCTGGGGCACGGTCTCGCAGGGCGGCATCGGCTTCGACCAGGTGTTCATCGCCGCCTGCCGGCGGCGGGAGCTCGAGGGGCTCAGCCTCGCCCAGATCGCGCGGCAGTCGGGACTGGCGCCGGCCGATGCGCTGATGAACCTGCTCCTCGAGGAGCAGTGCACGATCGGCATGGTGAGCTTCTCGCAGTCCATCGAGAACGTGGCCAAGGTGCTCGCGCACCCGGCGCTCATGATCGGCTCGGACTCGATCCCGCTCTACGCGGGCGAGGGCGACAAGCCGGGCAAGCCGCACCCGCGGACGTACGGCACCTTCCCGAGGGTCCTGGGCGAGTACGCCCGCGAGCAGAAACTCTTCTCTCTGGAGACCGCCGTCCATAAAATGACAGGGATGTGCGCCCAACGACTCCGTCTTCGTGACCGCGGGCTCGTGCGTGAGGGCTACGCCGCCGACCTCGCACTCTTCGATCCGCGGACGGTGCGTGACGAGGCGACGTTCGCCGAGCCGCACCGTTTTCCGACGGGCATCCCGTGGGTGATCGTCAACGGGTCGGTCGTCGTGGACGAGGGCCGCATGCGCGGCGGGGCGACCGGGAGGATCCTCCGGCCATGATCACGGGCTCGCGCCGCCTGTCGCGACAGCTCCTCTGGGTCCTCGCGGGCGCGCTGGTGCTCGTCACGCTCGACCTCGGCGGTCGCATCTTCTCGAGCAACGACGAGGCGCGCTTCGCGCTGCTCGCGCAGGAGGTCATGCGCGGCGAGTGGTTCTTCCCGCGGCTCAACGGCGTCGTGTACCACAACAAGCCGCTGCTGCTCGCGTGGCTCATCGCGCTCGTGTCGTGGCCGGTCGGCGCGGTGACGCAGCTCACGGCGGTCCTGCCGTCGGCGGCGGCAACGCTCGCGACGGCACTCATCGTGTACGCGCTCGGGCGCGAGATGTTCGGCGCGGATGCCGGCAAGTTCGCCGCGCTCGCGACGATGACGACGCAGGGCGTCTTCGTGCACGCGCGCATCCCGATGCCGGACATGCTGATGACCGCGTTCATCACCGCGAGCCTGTGGATGCTCTGGCGGGTGGCGCGCGGCGGCCGTCACGCCTGGCTGGGCTTCTACGGCTTCATCGCGCTCGCGTTCTGGGCCAAGGGGCCGGCGGGACTGCTGCCGCTGGCGGTAGCGTTCACGTGGGCGGCGGCCAGCCGGACCGTGGACGCGTGGCGCGCCCTGCGGCTGCCGATCGGGGTGCCGCTCCTCGTCGCGCTCGTGTCGCCGTGGGGCATCATCGGCCTCGCCCACTACGCGACGGGCGTGAAGCAGGCCGTGCTCAACGACCAGCTCCTCTGGTACCTGCCGCTGGCATTCCGCGTCGGCGCACTGATCGAGCCGATCCAGAACGCGTTCGGCATCCTGTTTCCCTGCGTGTTCGTCGTGCCGCTCGCGCTGACGCAGGCGTGGCGCGCGCTCCGTGCGCGCGGGCGCGAGCACGACGCGCTCGCGCTGCTGCTCGTGTGGCTCACGGTGATCTTCGCGCTCGTTGCCGTGTCCCACCAGCAGCGGTTGCGGTACTACCTGCCGCTCGTGCCCCCGGCGGCGCTGCTCGTCGGCTGGTGGGTGGAGACCGTCGTGCGGCGGCGCGGGATCGAACGTATGCCGTGGCGGCTCTACACCGCGGTCGCGGTCGTGCTGCTCGCAGCCTCGCTGCCGGCGCTCTGGCTCAAGCGCGAGGCGCTGCGTGAGCTGACGCTGACGTGGCCCGTCTACGCGGCGCAGGTCGGTGTCCTCGTCGCGACGCTGACGGGCGTCGTCGCGGTACTGCGGCTGGGCGCGCCTCAGCGGCGATTCGCGCACGCGTTCACGCTGACGTGGCTCGGCTGCGCCGTGCTCGTCGCCTCCGGCTATCACGTGGATCTCGTGCGCCGCAACTCCGCCCACGACTACCCGCGGCTGCGCGAGCGCGTCGGGCCGATCGTGGCGCGGTCTCCGGTGGTCGCGACGTGGGGACTCCCGGACCTGCCGGTGTCGTTCTACCTCGACCGCCCGGTGGTCAACGTGGACAGCGCGGCATACTTCCGCCAGGTGGCCAGCGAGCGGCCGCGGGCCGTCGCGATCGTCGCCGACCGCGCGCTCGCGACGCTCGGGGAGCGCGACGGGTATCGCGTGCTGCTCCGCGACCACTTCGGGCAGCGCCCGATCAGCGTCGTCGACTTCGCCCCCGACCCGTCGAAGTTGGACTAGCGCCGTCCGCACCGGGCGGTCCCCGACACTTTCCACTCGAAGGAGGAGCGTGATGGCGCTGGATCTGGGACTCACGGACAAGGTGGCGATCGTGACGGGTGGGAGCGAGGGGCTCGGACGCGCGGCGGCGCAGCGGCTCGCGCGGGAGGGCACGCGCGTCGCGATCTGCGCGCGCCGCAAGGACGTGCTCGAGCGGGCCGCGGCGGCGATCCGCGAGGCGACGGGCGGCGATCTGCTCGCGATGCCCTGCGACGTCACGCGCGTGGACCAGGTGGAGGCCCTTGTCGCGGCCGTCGTCGCGCGCTGGGGCGGCGTCGACATCCTCGTCAACAACGCGGGCACGTCGTCCGCCGCGGGCTTCGAGCACGTGGACGACGCGCAGTGGCAGACGGACCTGGACGTGAAGCTCATGGGAGCGGTCCGCTTCTGCCGGCTCGTGATCCCGCTCATGAAGCGCCGCGGCGGCGGCCGGATCGTCAACGTGACGACCGTCGGTGGCAAGGCGCCGGCGCCGCGGTCGCTGCCGACGAGCGTGAGCCGCGCGGCCGGGATCAACCTCACCAAGTCGCTCGCCCACGAGTACGCGGGCGACCGGATCTGCGTGAACACGATCTGCCTCGGCATCGTGAAGAGCGCCCAGTGGGAGCGACGCCTCAAGGGCGCGGACCCGGAGGCGTTCTACCGCGAGGCCGCCCAGAAGCGCGGCGTGCCGCTCGGGCGCGTGGGCGAGGCCGAGGAGTTCGCCGATCTCGTCGCGTTCCTCGTCTCCGCGCGCGCCGGCTACATCACCGGCACCGCGATCAACTTCGACGGGGGCGTGTCGGCGTCGGTGTAGTCTCGGAGACGTCGAGCCGGGGCGCCACCGGCGGATAATCGCGCTGGGCGTGAAACCCGAGATGGAGTCCGTCGCGACGGTCATGCGCGACCTCGACCGGGAGGTCGAGCTCCGGGACGGCGCGCGCGTGCGCATCCGGCCGATCTGCCCCGAGGACGCGCCGCGCCTGATCGACCTCTACGATCGGTTGAGCCGCGACACCCGCTACCACCGGTTCTTCACGGTCATGCGACGGTTGCCGCCGGACTGGGCGAAGTTCCTGGCGACCGTGGACTACCGAACCCGCTTCGCGCTCGTCGTCGAGCGCCCCGCGGTCCCCGGCGGCACCACCGGGCCGGCCGCGCTCATCGGCGTCGCGCGGTACGAGCCGACCGGGGAACCGGGCGTCGCCGAGGTCGCCTTCGTGATCGAGGACGGCTGGCAGGGCCGGGGCATCGGGACCATTCTCTTGAGCGACCTCCTGCGCGCGGCAGCCGCGAACGGGATCGTCACCTTCCGGGCGTGGGTGCTCGCCGACAACCGGCGGATGCTCGACATGTTCGAGCGCTTCACGAACGTGATCGAGCGGCGGCTCGAGCAGGGCGTGGTCGAGCTGCGCTTCAGGCGGGCGCCGGCGGACGCGTCAGGGCGAACGCGATGAGGCCGAGCGCGATCCAGACCGCCTCGCGGACGCGCCGCACGAGGCTGAACGTGAGGCCTGTCGTCGAGCCGAGCCCCAGCGCCGCGAAGATGGCCGCGTAGCCGCCCTCCATCGCGCCGAGGCTCCCCGGGATCAGGAACGTCGCGAAGCGGATCGCCGCGCCGAAGGCCTCGATCACAGTCGCCGTCCCGAGCGAGACGTCCACGCCGAGGAATGCGAGGATGAGCCACGCCTCGACGACGCCGAGGAGCCACGCGACGAGGTGATAGAGGATCGACAGCGCGACCCGCCGGGGCGCGCGCAGCCAGAACTCCCGCAGCCCCGCGTCGATCCCACCGAGCGCGGCCTGGCCGATCAGCGCGCCGAGCCCGACGCGGTCGAGCCCCCGGCCCATCCGGCCGACCAGCCCGCGCGTCTGGACCACGACGAAGCCCGCGAGCGCGAGCGCCTCCAAGACCAGGAGCCACTGCATCGTCTGGAGCAGGGGCGAGGGCGGGAGCCGGATCGCCCACGCCGCGACGACACCGACGAGCAGGAAGAGCCCATGGGCGAGCGTGATCGTCGTCTTGGCGACGATCACCGAGGCGACGCTCGCGTGGATCGGCGCGTGGGCGCGGATGAGCCACGCCTTCACGGCCTCGCCGCCCAGCGCGGCCGTGGGCGTCGTCAGGTTGAACGCCTCGCCCGCGAGGCGCGACGTGAGCAGCGCGCGAAGGGGCACGCGGTCGTCGAGGAACGCGTAGCGCCAGCCGAGCGTGTCGAACCACGTCACGAGCACCATCGGGAACACGACGAGGATCGCGAAGCGCCAGCCCACCGTCGCCAGCGAGGCGAGGATCGCGGCGGGGTCGTCGTGGACGACGAGCGCGACGAGCAGGGCCGCGCCGAGCAGGAGGAGCGCGCCGCGCACGAGGCGCACGGTCAGCTCTCGCGGTAGAGGACGAGGACCAGGCCCACGAGCGCGAACGCCCAGGGCCAGAGGCGCCCCGGCCAGGCGCCCTGGAGCGCGGGCAGCCGGAGCTCGAGCCAGCGTCCCCAGCCCGTCGCGATCGCGAAGAGGCCGAGCGGGATGTGGGTGATCTCGGTCAGGAGCTCGGCCTTCAGATTCAGCGAGGCGTGCGAGTGGGTGAGCAGCAGCGCGCCGCCGAGCACGCAGAGGATCGGAAAGACGAGGGCCGGACCCCCCACGAGCCGTAGCGCGCGTACGCGCCACTCGAAGAAGGCGAAGGCGAGGGCGAGGAGCACGAAGAAGCGATGCTGGACCACCTCGGGGTAGCGGAAGCCCTCCCAGAATCCCTGCAGCCCGAGGGGCCAGGCGCCGGGATCGTTCCGCACGAGGAGGAAGGCCGCGAGGCCGGCGAAGACCAGCGGCCAGTGGCGCGCCCAGCGCGCGCGCCGTGTGCAGTCCAGGATCGCGAGCGCGCCCATCCCGAGGACGAAGAGCCCCGCCACGTGATGGTTGTATTCGGACCAGGCGCGATCGGCGTCGGTCCGGGGCGCCTCACGGTCGTCGAAGGGCAGCTCGCTGTGCGGCGGCGACACGAGGCGCGGCGGCCGCGGCGTGAAGATCGTCGCGACCTCGCTCAGCGTCGCGCGGTCGGAGGCGCGGACGTCGACCGCGGGCGGCAGCGACGTGAGCGACGCGGCGACGAAGAGCACGGTGATGCCGAGGCCGAGCTCGACCTCGACGAACCGGCGCAGCGTCGGCGCGCCGATCTCCGCGGCGGCCGGCATCGCCCGGACCGCCAGGAAATTCGCCGCGCCGAGCGCCAGCATGGGGACGAGGATCGCGGCCTTGGTCAGCACCATCGCGCCGTAGGCGGTCGCCAGCAGCGCGGCGGGGCCGTCCATGTAGACCAGGGAGAGGCCGGCACCGGCGGCGACGAGAACGCCCACGGACACGAGCGCGATCGCCGAGAAGCGCTTCAGGGTCGACGCGGGCCAGCCGGCGCGAGCGGACCGCGCCAGCAGGAGCAGGTGCGCGAGCCCGCCGACCCACACCGCGCCGGCGACCTGGTGCAGACCGTCGAGCGCCAGCGGCAGCGCGCGCGGACCGAGGCGGCCGGCGGCGTGGCTCGTCCACGCCGTGGCGGCGGCGAGGCCCACCGCGGCGATGACGAGGACCACCGGCCCGACCGGGCCGTCGCGGCGGGCCAGGCGCGCCCCGATGACGAGCGCGGCGCACGCGGCGACGCGGAGCGCCGCGGCGCGGACCCAGGCGGTGGCCGCGAGCGCGCCGAGCGGCCAGCCGGCCTCGTCGGAGAGCGCCCACGCTTGCACGAGCGCCTGGAGGACCTGCGCACCGGCGACGACGAGCGCGCCCGCGGCGACGAGCGAGAGCGCCCGCGAAGACGCCGCCCCCTGGGGCGGGCGGGCACGGTGGAGCGGCCGGAGGAGCGCCAGGAAAAAGACGACGCCGCCGATCGCCATCGCCTGGGCGGACAGGGCGAGACCGCGGAGCAAGACGTCGGCGAAGCCGGCCACGGCTCAGCCGCCGCGTGAGGTGCGTACGGTGAAAAGGGACAGGAGCAGGAAGACCGGCGCGCCGATCGCGGCCATGGCGAGGAACCACTTGGCCTTGCCGAATGCCGAGAGCGCGACGACCGCGTAGATGAAGTCGCGGTTCGCCAGCGCCGCCTGGAGGCGAGCCGTCCACGCCGCGCCCGCGCCCGGGGCCTCGTCGCGCATCGTCCGTTCCGCGAGGAGCGTCGCCGAGCCGAGCCCGGCAAGGCCCGCGACGGCGCCGATCGCGAGCGGCCACGCCGCCACCGCCTCGCGGCTCCAGCCCACGGCGACGCCCATGAAGAACGCGAGGTGCACGAGGTTGTCGCCCCAGAAGTCGAGGATCGCGCCCCATCGCGATTCCTGGAACCGGAGCCGCGCGAGCTCGCCGTCGCAGCCGTCGAGGATCGAGTGGGCCAGGAAGAGCAGCGCGCCGGTGAGCTGCCACGCCGCGGTCGGCGAGACGAAGCAGAGCGCGCCGGCGAGACCGACGGCCAGGCTGACCAGCGTCATCGCGTTCGGCGTCACGCGCGTCGGGGCGAGACGCCGGGTGATCGCGAGCGAGATCCGCCGCTCGAAGTGCCGCGACATGAAGCCCTCGTTCTGCTTGATGAGGCTGCGGAGGAGCCAGCGCTCGGCGTTCGCGACGTCGGCCGGGCCGGCCAGCGCGCGCCGACCGTCGGGATCGAGGGACCGCTCGACCGTCGGCCGCCGCGCGCCGATCCGCATCAGCAGCTCGCGCGGGCCCGGGGCGCCGGCGGCGGCGGCGAGGAGCGCCTCGGGCTCGTCGGTCTCGACCGTCGCCGCGAGCGCCGGGTCCACGTAGAGCG
>JBOHQB010000525.1:0-13050 GCA_050731995.1 Candidatus Rokuibacteriota bacterium | reverse complement strand
CATGTCGAGCAGGATCAGGTCCGGCCGCACGTCGCTCAGGCGCGCGAGGGCCTCCGTCGCCGAGGCGAGCGCCGTCGCCTCGTAGCCCGCCGCGCGGAGCAGGAGCGCGTGGACGTCCCGGATGTACGGCTGGTCGTCGACGACGAGGATCTTCTTGGGCAACAGGGGTCGAGCATACCAGCGGGGCCGATGGCCTGAAGCCGCGTTGACCTTCCGGCCGCGGCGCCACTATATTTCCTCCAGATATGGTGAGGCGTGACCCGTCGGACTCTGGTTCGTCTCTTGCTATATAGTATGGTGTCGTGGACAGCGAGGGATGGAAGCGCGTGAAAACAAAGGGGTGCCCTGTCGGCCAGGGTGACAAGAAGGCAACCATGCTGACGAAAAATTGTCCGGGGCCCCGGCGCGTCGATTCCGGATTCAGCCTGATCGAGTTGGTGGTGGTCGTCGCCGTCATCGGGATCGTCACCGCCGTCAGCGCGCCTCTGTTCATATCCTACCTACAGTCGGCCACGTTGACCGCCGGCACTCAGGAGCTGGCGTCCATCCTCAACCGGGGCAGACAGGTCGCGATCTCGCAGAACACAAACGTCTGCGTCGTCCGGGTCGGCAACCAGGTGCGTTTCCTCACCGGCGTCACCGTCGGCCCCCCCTGCAACGGCGGCGTCGTGTGGACCGGGCCGGGAACCGATGGCAACGGCTTCTTCACGCTGGCGAACAACGTCACGGTGACGGCCGCGACCGCCAACGTCGTCTTCAACCAGCTGGGCGCCGCGCCCACATCCGGGATCTACACCGTCCAGCACCCGACGAATGGCCGCACGATGCGCGTCACGGTGGCGTTCTCCGGGCGCGTCACGATCGGCCCATGATCCTCCGCGATGCGCGCGGCTTCACGCTGCCGGAGGTCCTGCTCACGGTCTTCATCATCGGCATCGGGATCGCCGCCATCATGTCGGTGATCCCCGTCGGCGCCTACGGCGTCCAGGAAGGCAAGCAGCTCTCGACCGCCACCTTCCTCGCCGACCAGAGGCTCGAGCAGATCCGGAAGTTGCCGTGGGTGAAGGAACCCGCGGGGTTCCCGCCCGACGCGCTGCCGGCCAACGACTGCCTCGGCCTGTCTCAGAACGCGCCGCCGAGGGTGCCCGGGCCGGCGCCGGCGCCGCCGTGCTTCTTCGAGACAACCGGCTTGGTCCGGGCAGCCGTGGGCCAGGCGGTGCCGGATCCGAACGTGCCAGGCAGACTGCTGCTGGCCGACGAGGACCCGACGGGCACTTCGGCGACGGGCATCCCGGGATTTGGCGGCTACTTGCGCCGGGTCCGGGTCACCGACTGCGCCGCCGGGGGGTGCGCGGGCGTCCCGCCCCCGAACGCCGCGGGGATGCGGCTCGTCACCGTCACCGTCACCTACACGCCGCTCACGGCGGGGGGCGTATCGCCAGCGCAGAAGTCGGTGACTCTCAACATGGTGATTGCCCAGCGATGAGAAACGAACGCGGATTCACGCTCGCCGAGCTGCTCGTGGCCATCGCGGTCATCGGGCTGCTCATGGGCGCGCTCTTCGTCACCCTCCAGCAGGGGCAGTCGGCGTTCCTCTTCGGTTCCTCGCGCGCGGAGGTCCAGCAGAACGCGCGTGCGGCTCTGGCCAAGATGGTCGAGGAGTTGCGCACGGGGAGCACGGTGACGGCGCTGAGCGCGACGAGCATCACGTTCCAGTTTGTCGACTTCGACCCCATCAACCCGACCGTGGGCCTCCCAACAACCGTCCAGTACTCGCGCGTCGGTAACGACCTCCAGCGCAACCAGACGGCGCCCGTGCCGGCCGCGGAGACCCTCGTCGGAGGGGTCACGAACCTCAGCTTCACAGGCTTCAACCAGGACGACCGGTGTTTCCCCGCATCTCCCGCATCTGTTGTCCCGCCCATCTGTCCCGCCGCCGCCGCTATTCCTCCGGATCCCCCAAACGTGTACTCGGTCCACGTGCGGATCACCACGCAGCCGGAGCGCCCGGTCGCCGGCTATTCGCCGGCCAACCAACAGGCGGTCTTCGAGGACCGCGTCAAGTTGAGGAACAAATGAACGAGAAGGGCATCGCGCTTCCCACTGCTCTGATCGTCCTCTCCGTGTTGCTCGCGCTCGTCGTGGCCTTCCTGGTGCTGGCGGCAAGCGAGCCCCAGATCGCCTACAACCAGATGGCCAGCGCGCAGGCGCGGGCCGTCGCCGAAACGGGTGTCGAGCGGGCGCTATGGGCGCTCACCAAGGGGGATAGCAACCCGGACCCGCCGTTCACGCTGGACACCACAAATCTCTTCAATAAGGTGGCGCCACCGGACTACGACGGCTCCAAGTTCATAAAGGTCGCCCCCCTCGGCGCCTTCAAGGTCACGGTGACGGACGGGCCGACGGCCAACCAGAAGGTGATCACCGCCGTCGGGTTCTTTCCGAACGAGTTCAATCCGACCGCGATCAAGAAGATCCAGGTGCGCGTGATCAAGTTCAAGAAAGTCGACCCGCCCTGCGCACTCTGTGCCGGCGGGGAGTCCCCCCCCGGGACCACGACCCAGGTCCAGGTCGGCGGCAACGCGACGGTCAACGCATCGCCCGCGAAGGGCGCGAACTACTGCGCCGGGGTGACGCCGACGTCCGCGGTCGCCTCCGATGGAAGCGTGAAGACAAACGGGTCTCCGAATCTCTCGGAGCCGACCGACGGCGCCACGATCGCAGAGAACGTTCCGAAGTCGACCTTTGAGAAGTTCATCCTGACCGACACCGACATGGCGTTCCTCAAGAGCTTCGCCAAGGCGAACGGGACCTACTTTCAGGGCGACACGACCTTCACCGAGGCGCCGAAGAACGGGGTCGTGTTCATCGACACCCCGTCGGGCCAGCCGTTCACGGCCTCGTCGCCGACATCCGACCAGATCTCCGTGGACATGCACGGTAACTGGGGGTCGCCGGGCTTCAGCGGCTGGGTCGTCGTGGCGGGGTCGGCGAAGATCTCGGGCAATGTCACGATCACCGGGCTGGTCTACGCTCAGAACGACGTCTCGCTGAACGGCCTCGGCACGTCGAAGATCAACGGCGCCGTGATCAGCACGAACCGCAAGGACACGTCGGCCACCACCGTCGACTCCTCGGACATCGGTCAGGCGCCTCTGACGTACGATTGCCCGGCCGTCCGAACCGGGGGCGGATCGCTGCCGCAGGGCTGGACCATCGAGCCGGGAACATTCGTCGAGCAAGCCGGGAAGTGAGGCGGCGCGCCGCTCTCGCGGCCGCACTCTGCGCAGCTCTCGTCGTCGGCGCGTGCCAGCGGGCGCCGGAGGCCCCGGCGCCTGGGGCGACCATCGTCGACGCGGCGGCCGAGGCCCGGAAAGCCCTCGCCGCCGGCGACTGCGCCGCGGCGGCGCCTCACCTCCGCGCCGCGATCGCGAAGGACCCGGAGAGCCTGTATCTCCACTACAACCTCGGCGTCTGCGCCTCCCACCTCAACGCGCGTGACGAGACGATCCGCGAGTTCCAGTGGGTCGTCGCGCATGCCGACCCCAAATCCCCTGAGGCCGAGATAGCCCGGCGCTGGCTGATCGACGCCGGTGTCCTCACGGGGGGCTCAACCGCGGCCACCTCCGACCCGACCGTCGGGGACAGCGTGCTCCGCGGCGTCGTGACCTGGAGCGAGGGGGGTGCGGCGCCGTCGCCGCGCTCGCGCCAGCAGCTCTTCCTGCAGGGGCTGCGCGGAACCCCCAACCAGGCCTTGCAGTACGTGCGCCGGAGCGACGAGAGCGGGATCTACGCGTTCAAGAACGTCCCGGCCGGGACCTACAAGCTCACCGACGTGATCGCGGGGAAGCCCAAGTGGCGCCTGAAGGTGGTGGTCGAGCCGGGTCAGGAAACGGCGATCGACCTCTCGCCGGAAAACGGGCTGCCCACCCGGGACGATTTCCCCCAGGACGGCTGACGACGGCTGCAGCGGGCTACAATGGCCCGTTGCTGACCGCCGGTGTCGCCGGGATTGCGCTCGCCGCGCTCGTCCTCGTCCTGAGCGTCGTCGGCGTCTGGGCGGCGCTCGACCGCCGGCCCGACGCCGGCATCCTCCGCCTCGGGTGCGCGCTCGCCGGGTCGGCCGTGTTCGCGCTGATCGCCCTCGAGGCGCAGCGCCGCGACCGTCCCAACCCGGTTCTCCTCTTCGATCTCTTCGCGCGCGACGGGCTGCTGGGCGCCGCCGCCGCGCGGAGCTGGCGCCCGATCGCGCGTGCCGTCAGCCGGCTCACCGGTGAGGGCCTCGCCGCGGTCGTGGGGCTGGCCGCGCTGGCGCTGGCGCTCGCACGACGGCGACGCGACGCCGCCGTCGTGCTCGTGGGCGCATCCTCTGCCTGGGCGGTCTCGGGGCTCCTCAAGCTCGGCTTCGGCGTGCCGCGGCCGCGCGCACGGATCCCGTGGGACCTGTTCTCGAGCTTCGGCTTCCCGAGCGGCCACGCGCTCGTCACGCTCTCCGCGTGCGGGCTCCTCGCCTGGTCGGTCGCGCGCGGCGCCGGGGGAGGCGCGCGCCTGGCGCTCGGCCTCGCGTGCGTCGTCATCGCGCTCGCCGCGGGCGCCGCGCGCGTCGTTCTCAACGCCCATTGGCCGAGCGACATCCTCGGCGGACTCGTCTTCGGCGCCGCGTGGCTGAACCTCGTCACGCTGGTCGCGGCGCGCGGAGACACGCGCTGAACGGGCCGGCCGCGGCCGGGCGCGCGGTCGGGCTCCTCGCCGTCCTGTGGCTCCTCTGGGTCGTCCTCGCGCGCGGCCTCACGCTCTCCCAGGGAGGCACGAGCGTGTTCCTGCACGGGATCGACCTGATCTTTCACGAGGCGGGACACGTCATCTTCGGCTTCTTCGGCGACTTCATCGCCGCGCTCGGCGGCTCGCTCAACCAGGTGCTGATCCCCGCCGTCTGCGCCGGCTACTTCCTCGCGCACCACCAGCTCGCGTCCGCGGCGATTCCGCTCGCCTGGATGGGCGAGTCGGTCACCGACGTCGCCGTCTACGTCGCCGACGGGCGCGCGCGGGCGCTGCCGCTCCTCGCGGAGGGACTCACCCACGACTGGAATTACCTGCTCGGCCGCGTGGGACTGCTCGACTGGGCGGAGATGCTCGGGCGGCTCACGTACGCGTCGGGCGTGCTCCTCATCCTGACCGCGGCGGCGCTGCTCGCGTGGGACCTCGCGCGATTGACAGGGTTCCGGGGCCGGACCTAGACGCCGGCCGGAGGTGCGCCATGCTCCGCGATGAGAGGTCGAGTTGACAGGGGCCGAGATGCGCACATAGAATGTCCCTTGGATCGTTTGCACGCTTTCCTTTAAACGGGCCCGGCGAGGCTCGAAAGGATCGAAGATGCGCGAGAAGGCAGAAGTCCTCGACCCGGCCGCGCTCGACCGCGCGCTGACCCGCATCGCCCACGAGATCCTCGAGAAGAACGGCGGCGCCAAGGATCTCGCCTTCGTCGGCCTCCGCACGCGCGGCGTCACGCTCGCGCAGCGTCTGGCGGCGAAGATCACCGCCATCGACGGCACGACGCTGCGCGTCGGCACGCTCGACATCACGCTCTACCGGGACGACCTCGCGCTACGGGGCACGCCCGTGGTCCGCTCCACCGACATCCCGTTCCCGATCAAGGACAAGACCGTCGTCCTCGTGGACGACGTCCTCTTCACGGGGCGGACGATCCGCGCGGCGCTGGACGCGCTCATCGACCTCGGCCGCCCGCGGATGATCCAGCTCGCGATCCTCGTCGACCGGGGCCATCGCGAGCTGCCGATCCGCCCTGACTACATCGGCAAGAACCTGCCGACCTCGCGGCGGGAAGCGGTGGCGGTGCGCCTGCGCGAGCACGACGGCGAGGACCGGGTCGTGATCGAAGCGCCCGAGGAGGCCTGAGCATGGGCTGGACGCGGAAGGATCTGCTCACGATCGCGGATCTCAACGCCCCCGAGATCGTCACGCTCCTGGACACGGCGGCGTCGCTGCAGGAGATATCCTCACGCGAGATCAAGAAGGTGCCCGCGCTCCGCGGCAAGACCATCGTGAACCTCTTCTACGAGAATTCGACGCGGACGCGTACCTCCTTCGAGATCGCCGGCAAGTGGCTCTCGGCGGACGTCATAAACTTCTCGGCGAGTGGGTCCAGTGCGGCGAAGGGCGAGAGCTTCATCGATACGGCCAAGAATATTGCCGCGATGAGCCCGGATGTCGTCATCGTGCGCCACTCCTCGGCGGGCGCGGCAACGCTGCTGGCGCGCGAGCTCCCCTGCTCGATCGTGAACGCGGGGGACGGCGCGCACGAGCACCCGACCCAGGCGCTGCTCGACCTCCTCACGATCCGCGAGCGCAAGGACCGGCTCGAGGGTCTCTCGGTCGCGATCGTCGGCGACGTCGCGCACAGCCGTGTCGCGCGCTCGAACATCCACGGCATGCGCAAGCTCGGCATGAGCGTCACCGTCGCGGGGCCGCCGACGCTGATCCCACCGTTCGTCGGCGAGCTCGGCGTCAAGGTGAGCCACCGGCTGGAGGACGCGATCCGCGACGTGGACGTGATCATGGTGCTGCGGCTCCAGCAGGAGCGGATGGCGGCGGGACTGATCCCCTCGCTGCGCGAATACTCGCGCTACTGGGGGCTCACGCTCGACCGGCTCCGGAAGCACGCGCGGGGGGACGTGCTCATCATGCACCCGGGCCCGGTGAACCGCGGCGTGGAGCTCTCGCCGGAGGTCGCCGACGGCCCCTACTCGGTGATCCTCGACCAGGTGGCCAAGGGCGTCGCGGTGCGCATGGGCGTGCTGCTCCTGCTCGCCGGACCCAAGACGGGGGAGGGGGCATGAGACATCCTGTGCCGGCCCCGAGGCGCGCCACGGCTTGGCCGGGGCGCGTCCGAGCGTTGGGGGTCTGGGGGCCATGTCGGGGCCCCCAGGAAGAAGACACATGAGTCTCCTGATCCGGAACGGCCGCGTGCTCGACCCGGCGAGCTCCGTGGACGGCGTGCAGGACGTGCTCGTCGCCGACGGGCGCATCGAGCGTGTGGGCGCCGGGCTCCAGCCGTCGGGGGGCGCGCAGATCCTCGACGCGACGGGCAAGGTCGTCTGCCCCGGCTTCATCGACATCCACGTGCATCTCCGCGAGCCGGGGTACGAGTACCAGGAGACGGTGGCGACGGGGACGCGCGCGGCGGCGGCCGGCGGCTTCACCGCGGTGTGCTGCATGGCCAACACGAGCCCGGTCAACGACAACGGCTCGATCACCGAGTACATCCTCGACCGCGCGCGGACGGAGGGCTCGGGCGTGCGCGTCTACCCGATTGGCGCGGTCACGCGCGGGCTCGAGGGCAAGGAGCTCGCCGAGCTCGCGGAGCTCCACGACGCCGGGTGCGTCGCGTTCTCGGACGACGGCCGCTGCGTGATGAACGCCGACCTCTACCGGCGCGCGATGGAGTACACGCTGCCGTTCGGCGCGCCGGTGATCAGCCATGCCGAGGACGCGACGCTCTCGCGCGGCGGAGTCATGAACGAGGGCGTCGTCTCCACCGAGCTCGGCCTGCCCGGCATCCCCGCGGCGGCGGAGGACGTGATGGTGGCGCGGGACGTGCTCCTCGCCGAGCTCACCGGCGCCCACGTCCACATCGCGCACCTGTCGACGGCGGGCGCCGTGCGCATCGTGCGCGAGGCGAAGGCGCGTGGCGTGCGCGTGACCGCCGAGGTGACGCCGCACCATCTGATCCTCACCGAGGAGGCGGTGCGCGCGTGGGACGCGAACGCGAAGATGGCGCCGCCGCTGCGCACCAAGCGCGACGCGGAGGCCGTGCTCGAGGGGCTCGTCGACGGCACGATCGACTGCATCGCGACCGACCACGCGCCGCACGCGACGAGCGAGAAGGAGGGCGAGTTCGACCTCGCGGCCAACGGCATCGTCGGACTCGAGACGGCGGTCGCGCTCCTTCTCGACCGGCTCGTGCGCCCGGGGCTCCTGCCGCTGCCGACGCTCGTCGCGCGCCTCTCCCGCGACCCCGCGCGGCTGCTCAGCCTCCCGGGAGGGAGCCTGGCCGCGGGCGCGCCGGCCGACATCACGATCCTCGACCCCGACGCGACGGCGACGATCGAGCCGAAGGCGTTCCGGTCGAAGAGCCGCAACACGCCCTTCGCGGGCTTCACCGTCACGGGCGGGCCGTGGAAGACGATCGTCGCCGGCTCGGTGGTGACGGCGTGACGGAGGCACTCCTCGTGCTTCGCGACGGCCGCGTCTTCCGCGGCGAGGCGCTCGGCTTTCCCGGCGAGACCTCGGGCGAGGTCATCTTCAACACGGCCATGTCGGGCTACCAGGAGATCCTCACCGACCCGTCGTATCGCGGCCAGATCGTGACGATGACCTATCCGATGATCGGCAACTACGGGCTCAACGAGGAGGACGTCGAGTCGAGGCGGCCGTGGGTCAACGGGCTCATCGTCAAGGAGGCCTCGGCGTACCCCTCGTCGTGGCGCGGGCGCGTGAGCCTCGATCATTATTTGAAGACCCACGGCATCGTGGGGCTCCAGGGCATCGACACGCGGGCGCTGACGCGTCATTTGCGAGATCGTGGCTCGCAGGACGGGATCATCTCGAGCGCGGAGCTCGACGTCGAACGGCTGCGCGCGCGAGCGTGGGCCCTGCCCGGCCTCATCGGGCGCGACCTCGTGAGCGAGGTCACGGTCGAGGCGCCGTTCGGCTGCGCGGAGGGCGCGTGGGACCCGGCCCGCGGCTACACGACGCCGCCGAGCCCGCGCTTCAAGGTCGTCGCGTACGACGCCGGCATCAAGCTGAACATCCTGCGGCAGCTGCGCGCGGCGGGCTGTGACGTCACGGCCGTCCCCGCGGCGACGCCCGCGGACGCCGTGCTCGAGGCCCAACCCGACGGCGTCTTTCTCTCGAACGGACCCGGCGACCCGGAGGGCGTCCCGTACCTGATCGACGCCGTCCGGACGCTGCTCGGCCGCGTGCCGATCTTCGGCATCTGCCTCGGCCACCAGATCCTCGGCCTCGCCGCCGGCGGTCGCACCTACAAGCTCCCGTTCGGCCACCACGGCGCGAATCACCCGGTGAAGGACCTCGTCACGGGCAAGGTCGAGATCACGTCGCAGAACCACGGGTTCGCGGTGGACCCGGCCTCGCTCGCCGACCGGGGCTGGGACGCGACGCACGTCAACCTCAACGACGGCACGTGCGAGGGGCTCGCCCATCGTGAGCTCCCCGCCTTTTGCGTACAGTATCACCCGGAGGCGTCGCCCGGACCGCACGACGCGAGCTACCTGTTCCACCGGTTCACCGATCTCATGGCGCGCGCCCGGTAGGGGCGTGAGGAAGGAGACGGGGTCGGCCGACATGTACAAGTACCTGATCTCGTACCGGAAGACCGACGGCCCGGGCCAGAAGCCGGACTGGGCATCGTTCACGACGCAGAGCGAGACGGCGCTCGAGGCCCACGCGATCAAGGCACGCGTGGAGCGGCGCATGAGCGTCCTCGGCGAGAGCCTGTGGGGCAGCGGTGAGATCGTCTGGGTCGGCCCGGGACGCCTCGACGACGTCCTCTACAAGCGCGAGGAGGCGGCGCCGGAGACCTCGGTCGTGTATGGGCTGGTGGAGGAGTAGTGCCGAAGCGTACCGACATCCGCAAGATCCTGATCATCGGATCGGGGCCGATCGTGATCGGCCAGGCGTGCGAGTTCGACTACTCGGGCACGCAGGGCTGCCGGGCGCTGCGCGAGGAGGGCTTCGAGGTCGTCCTCGTGAACAGCAACCCGGCGACGATCATGACGGACCCCGAGATGGCCCGGCGCACCTACGTCGAGCCGCTCACGCCGGAGTTCGTCCGCGCGATCATCGAGCGCGAGCGGCCCGACGCGCTCCTGCCCACGCTCGGGGGCCAGACGGCGCTGAACCTCGCCGTGGCGCTCGCCGAGGACGGCACGCTCGATCGCTTCGGCGTGGAGCTGATCGGCGCCAAGCTCGACGCGATCCGCAAGGCCGAGGACCGCGAGCTGTTCAAGCAGGCGATCGAGCGCATCGGGCTCGCGCTCCCCCGCTCCGGCTGCGCCCGCACGCTGGAGGAGGCCAAGCGGATCGTCGCGAAGGTCGGGTACCCGGCCATCATCCGCCCGTCGTTCACGCTGGGCGGCACGGGCGCCTCGATCTGCTACAACCCCGAGGAGCTCGAGGACGCCGTCCGCTGGGGGCTCGCGATGTCGCCCGTGGGGACCGTGCTGGTCGAGGAATCGGTGATCGGCTGGAAGGAGTTCGAGCTCGAGGTGATGCGCGACCTCGCCGACAACGTCGTCATCGTCTGCTCGATCGAGAACGTGGACCCGATGGGCGTGCACACCGGCGACTCGATCACGGTCGCGCCGGCGCAGACGCTCACGGACAAGGAGTACCAGCGGATGCGCGACGCCGCGATCGCGATCATCCGCGAGATCGGTGTCGAGACCGGCGGCTCGAACATCCAGTTCGCCGTCGATCCCGACGACGGCCGTCTCGTCGTGATCGAGATGAACCCGCGCGTCTCCCGCTCGTCCGCGCTCGCGTCGAAGGCCACGGGCTTCCCCATCGCCAAGATCGCCGCGAAGCTCGCGGTCGGCTACACGCTCGACGAGATTCGCAACGACATCACGCGCGAGACGCCGGCGTGCTTCGAGCCCGCCATCGACTACTGCGTCGTCAAGTTCCCGCGCTGGGCCTTCGAGAAGTTTCCCGAGGCCGACCGCACGCTGACAACCCAGATGAAATCCGTCGGCGAGGCGATGGCGATCGGCCGCACGTTCAAGGAAGCGCTGCAGAAGGCGGTCCGCGCGCTCGAGGAGGATCGCTGGGGGCTCACGCTCGGCCGGGACGCGGACGACGAGGAGCTCACCCGGCTCATCCGGATCCCGAACCCCGACCGGATCTTCGCGATCGGGGACGCGTACCGGCGCGGCCGGACGACCGCGGAGATCCACGCGCTCTCGAAGATCGACCCGTGGTTCCTCGACAACGTGCGCGAGGTCGTCGCTTTCGAGTCCCGGATCGCGGGCGCCGGGCTCGCGGACGCGGCTATCTTGAGGACGGCCAAACAGCTCGGCTTCGCCGACCGCCGCATCGCGACGCTGACCGCGACCACTGAAGGCGAGGTGCGCCGAAGCCGACTATCTCGCGGGATCAGCGCGACCTTCAAGACCGTGGACACGTGCGCGGCGGAGTTCGTCGCTCACACCCCTTACCTCTACTCGACGTACGAGGAGGAGGACGAGGCGCCGCCGTCCGGCCGCCGAAAGGTCGTCATCCTCGGCTCCGGGCCGAACCGGATCGGCCAGGGTATCGAGTTCGACTACTGCTGCGTTCACGCCGCCTTCGCGCTCAAGGAAATGGGCGTCGAGGCGATCATGGTCAACTGCAACCCGGAGACGGTCTCGACCGACTACGACACGTCGGACCGCCTCTACTTCGAGCCGCTGACCCTCGAAGACGTCCTGAACATCGTCGAGAAGGAGCAGCCGCTCGGGGTCATCGTCCAGTTCGGCGGCCAGACGCCGCTGAAGCTCGCGGTGCCGCTCCAGGCGGCGGGCGTGCCGATCCTCGGCACCTCGCCCGATGCGATCGACCGAGCCGAGGACCGCCAGCGCTTCAACGCGCTCATCCGCGAGCTGGGGCTCGCGCAGGCGCCCGGCACCACGGCGCGCTCGCTCGACGAGGCGCGGGTGATCGCCCAGGGGATCGGCTATCCGGTGCTCGTGCGCCCCTCGTACGTGCTGGGCGGCCGCGCGATGCAGATCGTCTACGACGACCAGGACCTGACGCGCTACGTGACCGAGGCGGTGCAGGTCGCGCCCGACCACCCGGTGCTCGTCGACAAGTTCCTCGAGGACGCGATCGAGATCGACGTGGACGCGGTCGCCGACGGCGAGCGGGTCGTGGTCGGCGGCGTCATGGAGCACATCGAGAAGGCCGGCGTCCACTCGGGCGACGCCGCGTGCGCGCTGCCGCCGTACTCGCTCGACGAGGGGCAGGTGAAGGCGCTGCGCGCCCAGACGAAGGCCCTCGCCCGGGCGCTGGGCGTCGTCGGCCTGATCAACGTGCAGTTCGCCATCCGCAACGACGTGATCTACGTCCTCGAGGTCAACCCGCGCGCCTCGCGGACGGTGCCGTTCGTCTCCAAGGCGATCGGCGTGCCGCTCGCCAAGGTCGCCACGCGGGCGATGCTCGGCGAGTCCGTGGAGGGGATCGCGCCGGTCGAGGAGCGCGAGCTCGGCCACATCGCCGTCAAGGAGTCGGTCTTCCCCTTCATCAAGTTCCCCGGTGTCGACGTCGTGCTCGGCCCCGAAATGAAGTCCACCGGCGAGGTCATGGGGATCGACCGCGACTTCCGCAAGGCCTACCTGAAATCGCAGCTCGCCTCGGGCTCGACGCTGCCGACCTCGGGCAAGGTCTTCGTCTCGGTCAAGAACCGCGACAAGCGCGCGGTCGCGTCGCTCGCCCGCCGCATGGTCGAGATGGGATTCTCGCTCGTCGCGACGTCGGGAACGGCGCGCGTGCTCGAACGCCACGGCATGACGGTCGAGACGGTCCACAAGGTGGCCGAGGGGCACCGCCCGAACGTGCTCGATCTCATGAAGCGGGGCGACATCGCACTGGTCTTCAACACACCCGAGGATGGCCGCGCGCGCCGGGACTCCGCGACGATCCGCTCGACCGCGGTGCTCCAGCGCATCCCGTACTACCTGACGGTCGACGGCTTCCAGGCCGCGATCGGTGCGATCGAGGCGCTGCTCAAGGGCGAGCTCCGCGTGACGAGCTTGCAGGAGCATCACGCCGAGTGAAGAACCGCCTCCTCGTCGCCCTCGACGTCGCGCGCCTCGCCGACGCCGAGGCGCTGCTGGACCGGCTCGCCGGTGTCGTGACCGGCTGCAAGATCGGCTCCCAGCTCTTCACGGCGGCCGGGCCCGCCGCGGTCGAAGCGGCGAAGAAGCGGGACTTCAGCGTCTTCCTCGACCTCAAGTATCACGACATCCCGAACAC
>JBOHQB010000524.1:0-2095 GCA_050731995.1 Candidatus Rokuibacteriota bacterium | reverse complement strand
TGACGGGCATCGACCTCGTGCGCGAGCAGCTCCGCGTCGCCGCGGGTGAGCCGCTCGGATTCACGCAGGCCGACGTCGCCTGGCGCGGCTGGGCGATCGAGTGCCGGATCAACGCCGAAGACCCGTTCAACGGCTGGCTGCCGTCGCCCGGGACGATCACGGGGCTCCGCGCGGCGACCGGGCCGTGGGTGCGCGACGACTCGGGCGCGTACGAGGGCTATACCGTTCCGCGCTTCTACGACACGCTGCTCGCCAAGCTCGTCGTGTGGGGCGCCGACCGGCCGTCGGCGGTCGCGCGCATGGCGCGCGCGCTCGGCGAGTACAAGATCGTCGGCGTCCGGACGACGATCCCCGTCCTCGAGCGCATCGTGGCGCATCCTGACTTCCACGCCGGACGGCTGTCCACGGTCTTCCTCGACCGGGTCCTGCCCGGCGTGCGCGCCAACGAGGCGAGGTTCGAATCGGTCGCCGTGATCGCCGCGGTGCTCGCCGAGTACGAGCGGGCGCGCCGGCCCCCGGCCTCGCCGGCGCCCGCGTCCGACGGGCCGGCGAGCCCCTGGCGGCTCGCGACGCGGGCTGCCTGGAGACGCCGGTGAAGTACGTGGCGACGGTGGGCGGCCAGCCGCGGGAGGTCGAGGTTCACACCGTCCCGGGAGCCGAGGGCCGCTACCGGCTGACCTTCGGTGGTCAGGTGTGGGACGTGGACGCCCGTCTCACCGCCCAGGGCATCTACTCGCTCCTGATCGACGGCGCCTCCCACGTCGCCGACGTCGTCGATCGGGACGGCGCCTGCGTGGTGGACGTCGAGGGCGAGACCTACGAGGTCCGGGTCGAGGAGCAGACGCGCTATCTGATCCGCACCAAGGGGGGGGCCGCGCCGACCTCGGAAACCCAGACGGTCGCTGCCCCGTTACCGGGTAAGATCACCCACGTCGCGGTGAAGCCGGGCGACCGGGTCGAGGCCGGCGACACCCTGATCGTCATCGAAGCGATGAAAATGGAAAACGAGCTCAGGGCGGCGCACCCGGGTACCGTGACGGAAGTGCGGGTGACGGCCGGGCAGACCGTGAACGGTGGCGACGTCCTGATCGTGATGGCGTGACGGGAGACGCGTGACGGCCGACCACTTCGGCAACGAATTCGAGGCCGGGCTGCCGTACGCCCGCGGCCGGATCATCCGCTCGACCGAGGACGACTACGTTAAGCTCGAGCGCGCCCGCCGCGTGATCGAGCGCCGCGTCGCCGCCGGCGGCCCGTCGGCGGTCTTCAACTTTTCCGGCCTCGAGCGCGGCCTGCCGCTCGAGGCCTCCGAGCTCGCCCTGGCCGATGACGAGATGGCGCCTGCGCTCGTGGGCGCGCGTGTGCGCGCGCTGGCGCTGGAGCATCTCGGCGGCGACGCCGCCCGCCACGAGGTCATGCTGTTCAACCGGCTGACCGCCGCGACCTTCGCGACGCACCTGGCCCTCGTGGCCTCGGGCGACACCGTGGTCGGGCTCTCGCCGACCTACACGCACCCGACGGTGATCCGCTCGGCGCGCCAGGTCGGCGCGCGTTTCGTCGAGGCCGGCGACCTCCCGGGACTCGAGCGGGCGCTCGCGCGGGAGCCCCGCGTGACGCTGCTCGCGCTCACGCGCCTGGCCGTGACCTACGACCTGCTGGAGCTCGAGACGGCGCACGAGGCGGTGCGGCTCGCCCACGCCCACGGCGCGCGCGTCTACGTGGACGACGCCGGCGGCGCGCGCGTGGGGCCGGCCGTCTTCGGCCAGCCGAAGACGCTCGAGTTGGGCGCCGACCTCGGCGCCACCGGGCTCGACAAGTACGGCACCGTCGGCCCGCGGCTGGGCCTGCTCGCCGGCGACGCCGCGCTGGTGGCCGTGATCCGGGCGCGGGCGTTCGAGTTCGGCCTCGAGGCGCGCCCGATGCTCTACGCGGCCGTCGCGCGCTCGCTCGCGGGCTACCGGCCCGAGCGCGTGCGTGAGCTCGTCGAGACCACGCGCCGGGTCGGCCAGGCGCTGCGCGCGGTGTTCGGGCAGCCGCGCACGCTCGAGCTGGGGGCCGACCTCGGCGCCACCGGGCTCGACAAGTACGGCACCGT
>JBOHQB010000523.1:0-4937 GCA_050731995.1 Candidatus Rokuibacteriota bacterium | reverse complement strand
CGCCGGCGGCGTCCACGTACGCGATGGAGCCGCCGCCGGCGCCGATCGACTCCACGGCGGCCATCGGCAGCCGCACCGGGTAGCCGGCCAGCCGGCGCTGCGACGAGGTCTCGGCGACGCCGTCGGCGATGAGGCAGACATCCGTGGTCGTGCCGCCCATGTCGAAGGCGAGCGCCCGTGGGATGCCGAGCGCCCTGGCGACGTGCGTGGCGGCGGCGACGCCGGCCGCGGGCCCCGAGGACGCGAGCGCCAGCGGACGCGCGCGCGCGGACTCCACCGACATCATGCCGCCGGCCGAATGCAGCAGGTGGAGCGTCGGGCCCCCGGCATGCTGCCCGAGGCGCCGGCCCAGATCGTCGACGTAGCGCGTGGCCAGCGGCATCACGGCGGCGTTCAGCACCGTCGTGCACGAGCGCTCGTACTCGCGGAACTCCGCGTTGATGTCGGAGGAGACGCACACGTGGGCGAAGTGGCGCTCGAGGTGTTCGCGCAGCGTGCGCTCGTGCTCGGGGTTCGCGTAGGAGTGCAGGAGGCAGACGGCCACGCTCTCCACGCCCTCGCGTTTCAGCGCCGCCACGAGGCCGTCGGTCTCGCCAAGTACCAGCGGAATCTCGATCGCGCCGTCGGGCCCGACGCGCTCCGTCACTTCCAGGCGGAGCCGCCTCGGCACGGGCGCCGGGGGCTTCGGCGGGGCGGCGAGGTCGTAGAGGTGCAGGCGGCTCGAGCGGGCGATCTCGAGCACGTCCCGGAAGCCGCGTGTGGTGACGAGGCCGACGGTGGCGCCGCGGCCCTCGACGATCGCGTTCGTTACGATGGTCGTCCCGTGCGCCACGGAAGCCAGGGACTCGCCGGCGGCCAGCGTGGCGAGCCCATGGATCACGCCGTCGGCGGGGCTCGACGGCGTCGTCGGCACCTTGCCGCTCGAGAGCCGGCCCGACGGCGCGCGCACGACTACGTCGGTGAAGGTCCCGCCGACGTCGACGCCGACGCTCGTCATGCCCGAGAGGCTAGCACACGGAGCGCCTCGCCGAGGCGCGCGACATCGTCGACGTCGCGATCGCCGACGAACCAGACCGCCAGCTCCGTCACGCCGGCTTCCGCGTAGACCGCGCAGCGCTCCAGGCACTCGTCCACCGTGCCGGCGATCGCATACTCGCTGAGCAGCCGGTCGTCGATCACGGACGCCGCCGGCTCGCCACGGCCGAGCCGCGCCATCAGGCGCGCGAACTCGCCGGGGCCGAGGCCGTTGTAGTCGGCGATCGCCGCGCGCGTCGCCGGCGCGGCGTTCTGCTGCGACCAGTACGCGGTGAGCATCGCGGCCACGGTCGCCCGGGCGAGGCGCCGCGCCTCCGCGCCGTCCGCGCGCAGCGCGCATGGCACGTACTGGACGACCTCGCGCGGCGCCGCCCGCCCGGCGCGCGCCGCCGCCTCGCGTACGACACCGACGGCGCGGCGCGTATAGGCCGGCGGGCAGAGGTTCGAGAGCAAGAGCCCGTCCGCCGCCTCGGCGCACAGGCGCTGCGCCTGTTCGCCCATGGCGGCCATGAGGATCGGCAGGTCCGGACGCCGCGGGGTGAACTCGAGCCGCACGCCGTCGGCCGAGAAGACCTTGCCGGAGTAACGGACCTCGTCGCCGCGCAGGAGTCCGCGCACGATCGCCAGCGTGTCCCGCACGGCGGCGATCCGCGGGTCGGGAGCGAGCCGAAGCCGGCCGAGCTTCGTGGCGATGCCCGCGCCGATGCCGAGGACCGCGCGGCCCTCGCTCAGCTCGTCGAAGGCCGCCATCTCCATCGCCATCAGCGTCGGGTGGCGTGTGTAGGGGTTGAAGACGCCGGCGCCCAGCCGCAGCCGCCGGGTCGCGACCGCGGCGGCCGAAAGCGCGGGCCAGGCGCCGCGCTGGAACGGGTTCTCCGCGAACCAGAGCGTCGAGAAGCCGGCGCGCTCGGCAGCCACCGCCTGCGCGACGCACGCCGCGGGCGTGAGGCCCCCGTGGCAGCGCAGCGCGAGGCGGGGCAGCACGCTACACGTCGCCCGGGCGCGGCGTGTCGCGGCCCTCGGAGAAATGGACGTGTACCGTCTTCCAGTCGCCGCTCTGCCGCACGAGCACCATCGTTGAGCGCGACACGAACGACTTGTCCTCGTGGCCGACGTCTCGCTCGGCCGGCGGGCCGGTCCAGCGGGTCGCCGTTTTCCTGTGGCACGCCACGACGGCCATGTCGCCGCGGACGATCACCTTCACGTCGAACGGCTCCCACCAGCCGCTCGCTTTCACCCGGCCGTAGTATTGCCAGAGCCGGCTCCAGTGTTCGAGGCCGACGTACGTGTGGCCATTCATGTTGAAGAAGACGTCGGTGGGATCGTCGCTCCAGATCGCGCGCAGCGCCCGCCAGTCGTAGGACGCGTTGGCGTGGAGATACGCGTCGTGCACCGCGAGGATGCGCGAGCGATCCGCCTCCGAGCCGCCGTCGTACCGGACCGCGCGGTCGGGCATGGCCGTGATGATACACTCCCGGCTCATGAAGCTCGGCATCTGCCTGCCCCACTACGGCCGACCGATCGAGGTCCCTCGGATGCTGGAGGTCGCGCGGCACGCCGAGGAATGCCGTCTCGACTCCGTGTGGGTGACCGATCACGTCATCGTGCCGAACCAGGCCGGCGTCATCTACCGCGAGCAGATGCTCGATCCGCTCGCGGTCCTGCCGTGGCTGGCGGGCGTGACGTCGCGCATCTCGCTCGGCACGTCCGTCGTGATCCTGCCTTATCGCTCGCCGATCCCCGTCGCCAAGCTCCTGGCCAGCGTGGACGTGCTCTCCGGCGGCCGCCTCATCGTCGGCGCGGCCATCGGCTGGCTCGAGGGCGAGTTCGACGCCCTCGGCGTGCCCTTCAAGGAGCGCGTGAGCCGGAGCGAGGAGGCGCTGGAGCTGCTGCGGACGCTGTGGACGCAAGAGCATCCGGAGATCGTGACGCGGCGACATCATCTGCACGACGTCACCTTCTCGCCGATGCCGCTGCAGAAGCCGCGGCCGCCGCTCTACGTCGGCGGCAACAGCGAGGGGGCGCTGCGCCGCGTGGCCCGGCTCGGCGACGGCTGGCACGCGACGGCGACGAACCACGACGCGTTCCGGCAGGGCGTGGAGACGCTCCGCCGCTTCTGGACGGAGACCGGGCGCGAGGGCGCTCCCGCGCTCTCGCTGCGCATCCCGATCCTGATCGAGGGCGTGCACCGCGCCGCGGTGGACATGGCGCTCATCCGCGGCCGCCACGTGATCGGCGGCTCGCCGGCGAGGATCGTCGAGGAGCTCCGCGGCTACCAGGCCCTCGGCTGCGAGCACATCGCGCTGGAGGTCTCGTACTCGACCTATCCGGCCATCATGGAAACGATCGAGGTCATCGCGGACCGCTTGCGACCGGAGGTCGCGGACTGAGTATGACGATCAAAGGCAAGGCGTGCATCGCCGGCGTCTTCGAGCATCCGACACGCAAGGCCGACGACACGTCGCTCGCCCAGCTGCACGCCGAGGTCGCCGCCGGCGCGCTCGCGGACGCGGGGCTCACGCGCGCCGACGTGGACGGCTACTTCTGCGCCGGCGACGCGCCGGGCCTGGGCGGCCTCTCGATGGCCGACTACATGGGGCTGAAGCTCCGCCACATCGACACGACCGAGACCGGCGGCTCGTCCTACGTGATCCACGTGTCCCACGCCGCGCAGGCGATCGCCGCGGGCAAGTGCAACGTGGCGCTCATCACGCTGGCCGGCCGTCCGCGGGCCGAGGGCATGGCGACCGGCACCGCGCCCCGCAGCTACGGCGCCGCCGCGCCCGACGTCGCCTTCGAGTTTCCCTTCGGTCCGACGGTGGTGAACCAGTACGCGATGGCCGCGATGCGCCACATGCACGAGTACGGGACGACCGGCGCGCAGCTCGCGTGGATCAAGGTGGCCGCCTCGCAGCACGCGCAGCACAACCCGCACGCGCTGCTGCGCGAGGTCGTGACCGTCGAGGAGGTCGTCGACTCGCCGATCATCGCCGATCCGCTGCATCGCCTGGACTGCTGCGTCATCACCGACGGCGGCGGCGCCATCGTGGTGACCCGGCCCGAGATCGCGAAGGGCCTGAAGCGGCCGCTCGTGAGCGTGCTCGGCGCCGGCGAGGCGGTCAAGCACCAGATGGGCGGCAAGGTCGACCTGACCTACACGGGCGCGGTCTGGTCCGGGCCGGCGGCCTTCACCGAAGCGGGCCTGAAGCCGTCCGACGTGAAGTACGTGTCGATCTACGACAGCTTCACGATCACGGTGCTGATCACGCTCGAGGACCTCGGCTTTTGCGCCAAGGGGCAGGGAGGCAAGTTCGTGGCCGACGGCAACCTCATCTCCGGAGTCGGCCGGCTGCCGTTCAACACCGACGGCGGCGGCCTCTGCAACAACCATCCGGCCAACCGCGGCGGCCTCACGAAGGTGGTCGAGGCCGTGCGCCAGCTCCGCGGCGAGGCCCACCCCAGGGTGCAGGTGAAGAACTGCGACCTGGCGCTCGCCCACGGCACCGGCGGCTCGCTCGCCACCCGCCACGCCAGCGCCACGCTGATCATGGGGAGAGAGTGATGGCCGGCAAGGAACGCGTGATTTCCGCGCCGCCGGTGAATCCCGAGACGCAGCCCTTCTGGGATGCCGCCGCCCGGGGCACGCTGCTCGTCAAGCGCTGCACGGCGTGCGGGGAGCGCCACTGGTACCCGCGCGCGATCTGCCCGTTCTGCGGCAGCGACCGGACGGAGTGGACGCCCGCCTCGGGCCGCGGGACGATCTACTCCTATAGCGTCTTTCGCCGCGCGCCGATCCCCTACGCCATCGCCTACGTCACGCTCGCCGAGGGACCCACGATGATGACGAACATCGTCGACTGCGATCTCGACGCGATCCGGATCGGCCAGGCGGTGCGCGTCGC
>JBOHQB010000522.1:0-9437 GCA_050731995.1 Candidatus Rokuibacteriota bacterium | reverse complement strand
GGCGTGGGCGGCCGCGGGGGCGCCGAGCGCGAGCGTCGCGGCAGCGACGAGGGCGCCCAGAGACTTCATGCCCAGCCTCCTTGGCTCGTTGGACGCGCGCCATGCGGCGGCTATTCCGTGGGCAACGGCATTCGCCGCCGGACGCCCTCCCACATGAACTCCGCCCAGCGCGCGTAGCCCGCGTCGGACGGGTGGTAACCGTCGGCGCCGATCAGCTCGGGGCGCCGCGGGACCTCCGTGCGGCTCGGCGCGTAGAGGTCGACGATCTCGGCGCCGTGGCGAGAGCCGGCGCGCGCGAGCGCCGCATTGAACTCGATCGTGCGACGGCCGACCACGGCTTCGGCCTCGCGACCGCGGAAGCGCGGCGTCAGCGCCAAGTCGGGCAGCAGATTCACGACGACGACGGCGCCGCTCTCCACGAGCCGCGCGAGGATCGCGTCCATGTTCCGCTCGTACTGGCCGACGGACACGCGCCCGGTGACGTCGTTGGGGCCGATCGAGATCGTCACGAGCGCCGGGCGGAGCGCGATGCCGCGCCAGAGCTGCCCGGAGAGCACGTCGGCGGATCGGGCCCCGCCGACCCCGAGGTTCACCGTGCTTGCGCGCGGGTAGGCGAGCCGCAGCCGCTCTCCGAGGCGGCTGACGTAGTTCGCCGCCGCGCTCGTGGCGCCCACGCCCTCGACCGTGCTGTCGCCGAGGGCGACGTAGACGACCGGCGCGTCGCGGTTCGCGGGGAGCACGCGCGCGACGTCGGCCCGCGGCGCCACGCAGCCGGCGAGCGCGAGACCGAGAGCCGCGAGCGCGCGGGCGCGCCGGGTCACGCGGGTGTTATCTCCGGACGATGCTGACTTCCATCGCGTCGTCGCCGAAGTCGTATTCGCGCGACTCGTAGTGGCCGCCCCCGCGCACGTATTCCAGGTACGGCGCCACGGCCTTACGATAGACGCCGGTGTTGTCGGCGACGACGACCGCGCCCGGCACGAGCTTCGGCTCGAGCTGGCGGAGGTAGTCGAGGTAGTCTTCCTTGACGGCGTCGATGAGGACGAAGTCGAAGCGGCCGGGCACGAGCGGGATCGCGCGGAGCGCGTCGCTCACGACGACGCGCACCTTGCGCCCAAGCCCCGCCTCCTCGCAGTTGGCCTCGACGAACTTCGCGAGATAGGGGTTCGACTCGATGCAGACGAGGCGGCCGCGCGGTGGCATGGCGCTGGCTACGAGGATCGCCGAGTAGCCGAAGAGCGAGCCGAGCTCGACGCCGCGCGTGGGGCGGTGACGGTCGATGAGCCGGCGGATCACGCGGCCCTTCGCGCGCCCGATCACCGGGATGTGCCAGAGCGTGACCGCGCGGTCCATCAGCGCGAGCATGCGACGCGCGCGCTTGGTCACTTGAGCGCACCGGCGGGCGCGGGCTTCGCGGGCTCGAGCGGGCCTCCCTTGGCCCTCCAGTCACGGATCGCGCAGGAAGAGGTCGCGGCGTATCCCTGCTTTCGGAAGAGCTCCACGGCCCGGGAGCTCAGGAACCCGGCGCTTCAGGTGAAGACGAGCGTGACGTCCTTGGGAATGTCCTTCATGCGCTCCTGGAGCCTGGCGAGCGGGATGTTGAGCGCACCGGGCAGCGATCCGTCCGCCGCGTCCGCGGGCTCGCGGACGTCGATGATCAGGACCTTCGTCCCCTCCGCGAGCTTCGCGCGGAGCTCGTCGGGGCCGATGGACTTCGGAGCCTCGGCGCGCGCCTCGGTGGGGGCCGCGAGGAGCAGCGCCGCCAGCACGATCCGCGCGGCGCGCACGTCAGGCGCTCCGCGGCAGGCGCGACGCGACCGTGTCGGGCAAGGGATAGCGCCGGCTCGAGGCGCCGGCCTTCACGAGCTGGCCGGGGAGCGCGCGTCCCACGATCTCCTGCACGCGTCGGGAGACCCCGAGCAGCCGGTCGAGGTCGATGCCGGTCTGCACGCCCATCGCGTGCAGGCAATGGACGAGGTCCTCGCTGCAGACGTTGCCGGAGGCGCCCGGCGCGAAGGGGCAGCCGCCGAGTCCGCCGATGGAGCTGTCGACGTGGGTGACGCCGTGCTCCATCGCCGCGAGGATGTTCGGGATCGCCATCGCGCGCGTGTCGTGGGTGTGCAGGCTCCATTCGATCCCGGGGAAGCGCGGAATGAGGTGCTCGAGGGTGCGCGAGACCTGGCGCGGGTTGGCCATGCCCGTCGTATCGGCCAGCCCGATCGCGCGCGCGCCCATGTCCACGAGGCCCCCGACGACGCGCTCGAGCTGTGCCAGCGGAACGTCGCCCTCGAAGGGGCAGCCGAACGAGGTCGAGATGCCGCAGGCGACGGCGACGGACGCGCGCTCGGCGACGCGCATCACCACGCGGAGCTTTTCGAGCGACTCGGCGACGGTCATGTTCACGTTGGCGAGGTTGTGGCTCTCGCTGGCGGAGAGCACGGTGTGGATGGCGTCCACGCCCGCGTCCAGGGCGCGCACCGCGCCCTTCTCGTTGGGCACCAGCGCGGCGTAGCGCGTGCCGGGCCGCCGCCGGATGCGCGCCATGACCTCTTCCGCATCGCGTAGCTGCGGCACTGCCTTCGGGTGGACGAAGGACGTCACCTCGATACGGGGCAGCCCGGCCTCCGAAAGGAGGTCCACGACCTCGATCTTGAGGTCGGTCGGGATGAACTCCGGCTCGATCTGGAAGCCGTCCCGGGTGCCCACCTCACAGATCGTCACGCGCTCGGGCAGTCGCATCCGTGCCTCCCTGACAACGTGGTACAAACTGTAACACGTTGACCCTGCGACTCCGGACCCCCGGCGCGCATCAAGACGCGCGACTATCACTGGAACGTGACCGGACCGCAGTTCAACGACCTGCACAAGTTCTTCGAGTCCCAGTACGAGGCGGTGGACGGGATCATCGACGAGGTGGCCGAGCGGGCCAGGTCTCTCGGCGGCCGCGCCTGGGGCACGCTGGCCGAGTTCGCGAAGGCGACGCGCCTCCGGGAGGAGCCGGGCGAGGCGCCGGCGGCGAATGACATGCTGGCGCGCCTCTGCGCCGACCACGAGGCGATCGTCCGTACGCTGCGGGCCGACCTCGTCACCGTGGGCGACAAGCACGGCGACGCCGGGACCAACGACTTCCTCACCGGCCTCGTGGAACAGCACGAGAAGATGGCCTGGATGCTGCGCGCGTTCCTCGCGTAGCGCGCCGCACTCTCGGGGTGCTGGTAGAGTGGGTCTCATGCGCTGCCCCAACTGCGGGACAGAGCTTCCCGAGAGCGCCAAGTTCTGCCTGGAGTGCGGGCAGCCGCTGAGCCGTGCCGCGGCGGCGCCGGCCGCCTACGCCTCGCCGGCGACGTACACGCCCAAGCACCTCGCCGACAAGATCCTCACGACGCGCGCGGCGATGGAGGGCGAGCGCAAGCAGGTCACCGTGCTCTTCTGCGACCTCGCCAACTCCACGCCGCTCGCCGAGCGCCTCGGCCCGGAGCGGATGCACGCGCTCCTCAGCAGCTTCTTCGAGCTGGCGCTCGCGGAGGTGCACCGCTACGAGGGAACGATCAACCAGTTCCTCGGCGACGGGTTGATGGCGCTCTTCGGCGCGCCGATCGCGCACGAGGACGACGCGCGGCGTGCGGTCATGGCGGCGGTCGCCATTCGGCGCATGCTCCGCGACCGGGGCTCGTACTTCGGCGCCGGGTCCGACCTCACCGTGCGCATGGGGCTCAACACGGGGCTCGTCGTCGTCGGCTCCATCGGCGACAACTTGAGAATGGACTACACGGCGGTCGGCGACACGACCAACGTCGCCGCGCGGCTTCAGGGCTCGGCGGAGCCGGGCGAGATCCTCGTCTCCGAGACGACGGCGCGCCTCGTTCGCGGCGACGCGCGCCTGACGCCGGCGGGCGCGCTCCAGGTCAAGGGCAGGAGCGAGCCGGTCGTCGCCTACAAGCTGCTCGGCCTCGCGCCCCGCCGCTCGGCGCTCGAGCGCGCCGAAGAGCGCGTCTTCGGCGAGTTCGTCGGTCGCGAGCGCGAGCTCCGGCTGCTCGGCGAGGCGCTCGCCGAGGTGCAGGCGGGGCGCGGACGGCTGGTGAGCCTCGTCGGCGAGGCGGGCGCGGGAAAGTCGCGCCTCCTCTACGAGTTCCGCAAGAGCCTCGGCAGCCTCGACGTGGCGGTCGTCGAGGAGCGTTGCCGCTCGTACGGCACGACGACGCCGTACCTGCCGATCATGGACGGGATCCGGAGCCTCTGCGGCCTCGGCGAGGGGGACGCGCCGGCCGACATGGCTCGCAAGATCGGGGCGACGCTCGAGGACCTCGGGCTCGATCCCGGCGAGCGCGCGCCATATCTGATGGCGCTTCTCGGTCTCAAAGAGGGCGTGGGGCTCCTCGAGGCGCTGAGCCCGGAGACCGTCAAGGCGAACACGGTGGACACGCTGAGGCGCGTCCTGACCGCGGCGAGCGCGCGGCGGCCGCTGCTCATGATCATCGAGGACCTCCACTGGATCGACGCGCCCTCCGAGGAGTACGTGGCCTCGATGATCGACGTCCTCGCCGAGGCCCCAATTCTCTTATTGCTCACCTACCGGCCCGACTACGCCCCGCGCTGGGCCCCGGCCGGTTGCGCGTTGACTATGACGATCGAGCGGCTTTCAGACGCCGAGAGCCGGGCTCTCGTCAGATCGATGGCCCAGCGGGGATCGCTCGGTGACGACGCGATTCACGCGATCCTCGCCAAGGCCGACGGCAACCCGCTCTTCCTCGAGGAGCTCGCGCGCGCCGTGCTCGACGGGCCGGCGGGTGCCGCGGCGCCCGCGGTGCCCGACTCGCTGCGCGGCGTGCTGACGGCGCGCATGGATAGGTTGCCGGAGGCCACCAAGCGGCTGCTGCAGACCGCGGCGGTGCTCGGCCGCGATGTTCCCGCGCGACTTCTCGAGGCGGTGTCGGAGGACGGCGCGTCCGTCACGGCCCGCCTCGCGGATCTCGCGCGGCTCGACTACATGCACGAGCGGGGGTCCGGCGAGGAGGCGGCGTACGTGTTCAATCACGCCCTCGCGCAGGAAGCGGCCTACGAGAGCCTCCTCACCCAGCACCGCGAGACGCTCCATGACGCGGCGGCACAGGCGCTCGAAACGATGTACGCAGGCCGACTCGACCAGGCGCTGGACCGGATCGCGTGGCACTACGCGCGCACCCAGCGGCACGAGAAGGCGGTCGAATACCTGGGGCGGACGGCCGCGCGCGCGATGCGAGCGTACGCGAACACCGAGGCTCTGCGCGCGCTTGAGGAGGCGGAGGCCCACGCGCGCCGGCTTCCCGATGATGGCGAGCGCGTGCGGCTCGGGCTCGTGCTGCTCCGCGCGGAGGCGCTCTTCACCGCCGGACGGTTCCAGGAGGACCGTGCCCTGCTTCTCGCGGAGACGGAGGCCTTCGAGCGTCAGGGCGAGTCCTCGCTCGCTGCCGACTGGCACTTCAGGCTCGCGGGGGTGCACGGCGTCCTCGGTGAGGGCGCCCTCGCGGCCGAGCACGCCCATCGCTCGATCGAGATCGCGACGGCGTGCGGCGATCGCGCCACGCTCGGCCGGGCCCACTTCGTCCTCGGCCGAGAAAAGTTCTGGTCCGGCAGCTTCCGGGACGCGGTGGCGCAGCTGCGCGAGGCCGTGAAGCTCCTCAGCCGGCCGACCGAGCGCTTCTGGTCGGGGCTGTCCCACTGGATGATGGGGCTCGTCTACACAATGCGCGGCGACTTCGACGCGGCGCTCGACGCGGCGGCGATGGGACAGGCCGCGGCGGAGGCGCTCGGCGATCGACGCCTCATGAGCAACATTGCCTGGGCGCGCTCGTGGGTCTACTCGGCGCGCGGGGAGTTCGCCGCGGCCGTGCTCGCCGCCGAGCGCGCCCTCGAGCTCGCCCCGGACGAGGTCAGCCGCGCGTTCAGCCGCGCGTGGCTCGGGATCGCGCACGTCGAGCGTGGCGACTACACCGCCGCGCTGCCGCTGCTCGACGCGGCGACGCAGACCGTCGCCGCCATGAAGTTCATCCAGCTCGAGGCGTGGTTCACGATCTTCGGCGGTCTGGCGCGCCTGGGCACGGGGGACGTCGATGGCGCGGCCGCCTCTGCGGCGCGCGGCCTCGAGGTCGCGACGGGCGCGCGTTTCTGGCCGGCGATCTCCGCGGCGTACCGGTTGCTCGCCGGCATCGCGCGCGCGGGGGGCGACCTCGACGCGGCCGCGGCGCATCTCGAGGAATCGCTCCTGTTGATCCGCGTCGGCGAAGCGCGGTTCGAGGAGGGGCGGACCCTGCTCGGGCTCGCCGAGCTCGCCCAGCAGCGCGGCGACCACGCCACCGCCTCAACGCGCGCGGAGGCGGCCCGCGAGATCTTCGAGGAGGTCCGCGTGCCCTACTGGGTCGACACGGCGCGCGCGCTCGCCGTCAGCGCAGTCTAGCGGCCAGCCGCGCCTTCACCTCGGGCCACTCGGCTTCGAGGATCGAGTACGCCGCCGTATCCCGGATCGCGCCGTCGGAGGCGACCCGCGCTCCACGGAGCACGCCGTCGAATCGGGCGCCGAGGCGCAGGATGGCGTCGCGAGAGCGGGTGTTGCGCGCGTCGGTGTTCAGGCTGACGCGATGCACGCGCCAGGCCTCGAAGGCGTGGGTGAGCATCAGGAGCTTGGCCTCGGTGTTGATGCCGCTACGCTGGACGTCGGGCGCGAGCCACGTCCAGCCGATCTCGACGACGTCCGGCAGGTGCGCGCCGCGCTGGTGCCGGTTGCCCGGAGGCCAGTCCCAGAACTCGACGTTGCCGAACCGCGTGGAGCCGACGACCCGGCCCGCGCCGCGCGCCACCGTCGCGAAGGGCAGCGCGCGGCCCGCGGCGTGATCCGCGCTGGCCGCCTCGACGTACCGGCGCATGGCCGCCTCGTCTCCCGGGACCGTGGTGAGCTCGAACGTCTCGCGAGGCCCTTTGCCCACGGCGAGCAGGGCGGGGACGTGCCCGAGCGTCAGTGGCTCCAGGCGAACGTGGCGGCCCTCGAGCGTCACGGGCTCGAGTTTCATCGGCTCGGGGGGGCGGGGCGGCAGGACTAGTACGACCGCGGCATCTCCAAAACGTGCTCGCCGACGTAGGCCATGACGAGGTTCTGGTTGACCGGCGCCGTCTTGTAGAGGCGGCACTCGCGGAACTTGCGCTCGACGTCGTACTCCTCCGCGTAGCCGTAGCCGCCGTGGCAGTCTATGCACGCGTTGCCGGCTTCCCACGCCGCCTCCGCCGCGAGGTACTTCGCCATGTTGGCCTCGGCGCCGCACGGCTCGCCCGCGTCGAAGAGCGCGGCCGCCTTGTCCCGCATCAGCGCCGCCGCCTCGACGCTCATGTGCGCCTTCGCGATCGGGAACTGGACACCCTGGTTGGCGCCGATCGGCCGGCCGAAGATCACGCGCTGGCTCGAGTACGCCACGGCCTTGTCGGTGAACCAGTGGCCGTCGCCGATCGACTCCGAGGCCACCAGGATGCGCTCGGCGTTCATGCCCGTGAGGATGTAGGAAAATCCCTTGCCCTCCTCGCCGACGAGGCTCTCCGCCGGGATCTCCACGTCGTCGAAGAAGAGCGCGTTCGTCGAGTGGTTCATCATCATGCGCAGCGGCCGGATCTCGAGGCCCTTCAGGCCCCGGATGTCGATGAGGAAGACGCTGAGGCCGTCGGTGCGCCGCGTGACCTGCTCCACGGGGGTCGTGCGCGCGAGCAGCAGCATGAGGTCCGACTGGAGCGCGCGCGAGATGAACATCTTCCGGCCATTGACGACGTAGCGGTCGCCCTTCCGCACGGCCGTCGTCTGGAGCTTCGTCGTGTCCGAGCCGGCGTCGGGCTCGGTCACGCCGAAAGCCTGCAGTCGCAGCTCGCCCGTCGCGATCTTCGGCAGGTACTGTCGCTTCTGCGCCTCCGAGCCGTGGTGGAGGACCGTGCCCATGATGTACATCTGCGCGTGGACGGCGGACGCGCTGCCGCCGCTGGCGTGGATCGTCTCGAGGATCAGGGCGCCGTCGCGAATCGGCAGCCCGGCGCCGCCGTACGGCTGCGGGATCAGCGCCGCGAGATAGCCCGCCTGGGTGAGCTCGTTGACGAACTTCTCGGGGTACTCGCGCCGGGTGTCGAGCTCGCGCCAGTACTCGCCCGGGTAGCGCTTGCAGATCTCGAGCACGCCCGCGCGGAGCGCGCGCTGCTCGTCCGTCATCGACAGCTCGATGGCCGCCATGATCAACTCCCTCGATCACTTCCCCTTGAACCGGGGTTTGCGCTTCTCGTTGAAGGACCGGACGCCCTCGAGCCGATCCTCCGTCACGACGGTGGCATTGTACGCCTCGATCGCCAGGATCATCGCCGTCTCGAAGTCGGTCTCACTGCCCCACGCGATCGCCTTTTTCGCCTGGCGGACGGCGATGGGTCCGTTCCGCGCGATCGTCTCCGCGATCTCGGTCGCCTTGGCGCGCGCCTGCCCCGCGGGCACGAGGTGGTTGATCAGTCCCGCCGCCTTCGCCTCGTCGGCTTTCATGCGCCGGCCGGTGAAGATCAGCTCCTTGGCGAGGGGCGCGCCGAGGATCCTCGGCAGGAGCTGGGTGCCCCCGATGCCCGGGAAGATCCCGAGCGTCGTCTCGGGCACGCCGAAGACGGCGGTCTCGCTCGCGACGACGAAGTCGGACAGGACCGCCAGCTCGCACCCGCCCGCCAGCGCGTAGCCCTCGACCGCCGCGATGACGGGCACGGGGCAGCGCAGCACGCGCATCGCCGCCTGCTCGAAGATGACGTGCTGGGCGCGCCACGCCTCGTCGGTCATCTCGTTGCGCTCCTTCAGGTCGCCGCCGGCGCAGAACGCGCGGTCACCCGCGCCGGTGAAGACGACGGCGCGCGCGTCGGCATCGCGCGCGAGCGCGTCGAAGCAGGCGAGGAGGTCCTCGCCCATCCCGGTCGTCATCGCGTTCATCTGGTCGGGGCGGTTGAGGGTCACCGTCACGACGTGGTGGTCGTCGGTCCGCTCCACGAGGAGCGTGCGGTATGCGCGGTCGGTCACTGGACGAGCCCCCGTGTCGTGAGACTGCGCACGTCGTCGAGCGTGTAGCCGAGCCACGTGAGCACGTCCGCGGTGTGCTCGCCCAGCAGCGGGGGCACGCGCCTCACGCCGGGACGGCGGCCGTCCCACTGGATCGGCAACCCGATCGAGCGGTAGTCCGGGAGGCGGGGATGCTCGGCCGACACGAGCATGCCGCTGGCGCGCGTCTGCGGCTCCTCCATGACGCGGTCGATCGTGAGGATCGGCGCGCACGGGACGCCGGCCTCGCGGAGTGTCTCGATCAGCGCGTCGGTCTTGAGCGCGCGCGTGAGCGGCGAGAGCGCGGCGACGAGCGCGTCGCGGTTCGTGACGCGCGCGGGGTTGTCGACGAAGCGCGGGTCGGACGCGA
>JBOHQB010000521.1:0-7411 GCA_050731995.1 Candidatus Rokuibacteriota bacterium | reverse complement strand
CAGCCCGGCCTGCACCACACGGCCTGGCAGCTCGGAAGCTTCGAGGAGCTGCAGGCCGCCCATCGCGAGCTGCGGGCGCTCGGCATCCCCGTGGAGTCCACCATCGAGCACAACGTGACGCGCAGCGTCTACTTCCGCGACCCCGACGGCAATCGCGTGGAGCTCTACTGCGACATGGTCGAGCACGGCTTTGACGCCATGCGGACGCTGGGGCCCAGACGGGACGAGATCGACATCGACACGGGCGAGGTCGTGAGCCGCGGAAAGAAGTACGCGCGATGAGTGAGACGCAGCAGACGCTGGTGGTGGAGAAGATGCCGGAGGCGTCCGCGGCGCGTTGACCGACCCGTTTCCACCCGAGGCCTACGCGCGGGAGGACGAGTCTTCGGACGAGCGCTTCTACGACGTCGCGCGCAAGGTCGTCCACATCGACGACGGCGCCATCGCAGCGCTCGGGCGCTTGTATGCGGACGTGCTGCCCGCGGGTGGGCGGCTGCTCGATCTGATGAGCAGCTGGCGCAGCCATCTACCAAATGATTGTGCAGCGGCCGAGGTGGTGGGGCTGGGGCTGAACGCGGAGGAGATGGCCGACAACCCTCAGCTCGCCCGGCGCGTCGTCCACGACCTGAACCGCGAGGCGCGGCTGCCCCTCGGCGACGACGAGTTCGACGGCGCGATGTGCGCCGTCTCGATCCAGTACGTGATCCACCCGGTGCGCCTCTTCGGCGAGGTCCGCAGGGTGCTGCGACCAGGCGCGCCCTTCGTGGTGTCCTTTTCCAACCGTTGCTTTCCCACCAAGGCCGTCGCCGTCTGGCTCGGCACGACCGACGCGCAGCACCTCGGGCTCGTCCGCGCATACTTCGAGGCGGCGCTCGGCTGGGCGGATGTGAAAGAAGAAGACCGGTCGCCCGGCGGCGGCGGTGACCCGCTGTACGCGGTGTGGGCGCGCCGGTCGTGAGGGCCGTCCCCGCCCTCAGCGCGCGCTTCGCGTAGCGCCCGATACGAGCAGGGCGTCGATCCCCTCCGGGGTCAGGCCTACCTCGCTCAGGATCTCGACGCTGTGCTCGCCGAGCCGGGGCGGCAGGCGGCGGATGCCGGCGGGCGTCTTGCTGTACGCGGCGGGAATGCCGGGCAGCCGCAGGGTCCCCTCACTCGGATGCTCGACGATCTGCCAGAACCCGACAGCCTCCAGGTGCGGATCGCGCAGCAGCGACTCCAGCGAGTTGACGCTCATGGCCGGGATGCTTCGCCGGTCCAGCTCGGCGAGCCACTCGGCGTTCGTCCGGGTCGCGGCGATCCTCGCCAGCTCCTCGTAGAGCCCCTCGATGTTCTTGAGGCGCGAGCCGAGCGTCTTGTAGCGCGCGTCGTCGAGCAGGTCCTGCCGGCCGGCGAGGGCGAAGAAGTCCCGCCAGTTCTGGTCCGTGTACGGCAGGATCGCCAGGTATCCGTCCCGGGTCTTGAACGGGCGCCGGTAGGGGTTGAGGATCCGCTTGTAGCCGATCGTCTCCTCCGGCGGCACGAACGTCTCCCCGTAGAGGTGCTCCACCATGACCCAGGCGGCCATGCTCTCGAACATCGGCACCTCGACCTCCTGGCCCTCGCCCGTGCACGCCTTGTGATAGAGGGCCGCGAGCACCGCCGCGAGCACCGTCATCGAGCTGGTCTTGTCGGCGACGATCGTCGGCACATATCGCGGCTCGCCGATGAGCGAAGCCTGAATGGATGCCACACCGGAGGCGGCCTGGATGATGTCGTCGTACGCCGGCTTCTCACCGTAGGGGCCGGCCGCGCCAAAGCCGTACGTGGCGACGTAGATGATGCCCGGGTTGACGGCGCGAAACGTCTCGTACGACATGCCGAGCCGCCGCGCCGACCGCGGCCGATAGTTGTGCAGGAGCACGTCGGCCCGCTCGGCGAGCCGGAGCAGCACACGCCGCGCGGGCTCCTGCTTGAGGTCGAGGACGATCGACCGCTTGTTGCGGTTGACGGCCAGGTAGAACGCGCCCATGTCGGGGTTACGCATGGGACCGAGCTGCCGCGTCGTGTCGCCCTCGGGCGGCTCGACCTTGACGACGTCGGCGCCCAGATCGCCGAGCTGCTGCGCGGCCCACGGTCCGAGCACGACGGTGGTGCAGTCGACGACGCGGACTCCGGTGAGCGGTCCCGACACGGGACTGTCCCGTGAATCCCTGGGCTACGCCGTGATCCCCAGCAGCGTCATCGCCGTGCCGCCCAGCATCGCCACCTTGTCGGCGTCGCTCAGGCCCGGCGCGTTGAGGATGTGATCCACTGACGTCGTCGTCCACGGGAACGGATAGTCGGTACCCATGACGATCTGAGTCGGACCCGTCTCCGCCGCCAGGTGCCGCAGCGCCTCGGGCGTGAAGACGATCGAGTCGAAATAGAGCTGGCGGAGATACTCCGTCGGCTTCTTCTTCAGCGTCCCGGTCATGCGGCCGGGGAAGGTCGTCTGCACCGCGTCGGAACGCGCCGCGTACGACGGCAGGTAACCACCGCCATGCGCCGCGCAGATCTTCAGCCCGGGGAAGCGATCGAGCGTGCCTTCGAAGATCAGGTGCGACAGCGCGATCGTCGTCTCGAGCGGATTGCCGATGGTGTTGGTGAGCAGGCCGTTGCCATTCAACCGGCGCGTGCTCTCCAGCTCGGCCGTGCCCTGCGGATGAATGAACACCAGCACGCCGAGCTGCTCCGCCTTGGCCCAGAATGGATGGAATCTGGAATCGCTCAGCTCCAGACCGTCGACGCTGCCGCCGAGGCCGGCGCCGCGCAGGCCGTACCTCTTGACACCCTGTTCCAGCTGCTCGACCGCGAGGTCCGGATGCTGCAGCGCCACCGACGCGAACGCGACGAACCGGTCAGGATGCGCCGCGCAGATCTCCGCGAGCGCCTCGTTCTGGATCCGGATGAGCTCCTTCGCGACGTCCCGGTCCGCCGCGTACCAGTAGGGGTTGATGCTGAGCGCCTCGACGTCGATGCCCTGCTCGTCCATCGCGCTGATGCGGTCCCGCGTGTCGGACATGAGGAGGGCCTCGGTCGCCGGCTTCCGCCCCATCAGGGCCATCGCCGACGGCACGGCGCAGTGCGCGTGCACGTCCACCGTCTTCACCCGCCGGCCGTTCACGACCACTTCCCGGCGGCGCGCTTGCGTGGCGCCGGCCCCGCTGCCGCATGAGACAAACGCGACGTCAGCCACGCCTACGCCTCGAGCCCGAGCAGCTTCGCCGCGGTACCGTCCAGCATGACCACCTTGTCCGTGTCGCTCATGGCCATGACCTCCGTCATCGCGCTGCGCCCTTCAATACATCGGAGGGACTTGATCTGCCGAGCGGGGCGTACTGTACCACGTCGGCGCGGCCGTACGCCGCGCGCCGGCTCTCATGGCGAGTGAGACGACCCGCGATGCGGCGCCAGCCGCCAGCGGCCGTAGGCGACGAACGCCGCGAGGAGCCCCACGGCCAGCGGGATCAGCGCCGGCGCGACATCACCGCCCGCCCGCGTGATCACCGTCGCACCGATCATGATGATCACCAGCCCGGCGGCGGCCAGCGGTGTGAGGCCCGGCCGAATGCGCAGGAGCCCGGGGAGGATCAGGCCGACCGCGCCGAGCGCTTCGCACACGCCGATGAATCGTAAGAACAGGCCCGGCAGCGGCACCGGCCCCGTGAGCTGGTCGAGCGGGAGGATCAGCTTCACGCCACCCGCGGACAGAAAGAGCGCGGCGAGCAGCGCCTGAACGATCCACAGCGCATAGGTCACGCTCGGGCCCCGCCGCGGAGTGCCCCAACGGGAACGATTGGACGGTCCTCGTACCGGTCGTGATGGCGCAGCCACGCCATCGAATGCGGGAGCCCCGCCTCGTCCCGTCCCTTGGGGACCAGATCGAGGAGATGATAGGCGGTGTTCAGCATGTCGAGGCCCCGCGCGTAGCACGAGTACGTGTGATAGATCGTGCCATCGGCGTCCTTGCAGAACACGCTAATGCCCGGCGCTTCGGACACCGGGAACGATCCCATGCGGTAGTTGTAGTACGCCTGCCCGCTCTCGATCTCTTCCGTCGTGAATGACACGCGATAGTCGCGATTGAAGTCATTGTGCTCCGAGGACACCCATCTGAGGCGCCAGCCCATGCGCTTGCGGTACGCCTCCAGGGTCGCGATCGGCGCCCGGGAGACCAGCACCAGCGAGACGTCGCGGTGGTTCAGGTGCAAGTCGAGGCCGTCGAAATTGTCCATCCAGAACGAGCAGCTCTTGCAGCCCTCGTCCCAGCTCGGGTCGAACATGAAGTGATAGACGATGAGCTGGCCACGACCCTGGAAGAGGTCCGACACGGACTCCGGCCCGGTCGGCCCGTCGAACACGTAGGGCTGGTCGACCTTCACCCACGGCAGCTCGCGCCGCTCTGCGCTCAGCCGATCACGGTGCCGGGTGAATTCCTTCTCCCGGGCCAGATGCTGCATCCGCTCACGGATCCATTCCTCACGCGTGACGACTCGGTGCGTGTTCATGACATTCCTCCTCTCGCCTTCGCCCCGCCTGCCGCCCAATCACCTACAACGACGCACGGACCAGCGCCAGATCGACATCGAATCGCCTCCGCCCGACGCTAGCCGCCGGCCATGGCCCCCACGATCAGCAACGGCTCGGCGCCGCTCGCGACGGCGTCGGGCAGAGGAGCGTCCGGCGGTTCGTGGGACAAATCTTGATGACAGGCGAAGAGTCTCAAGAATGCCCGGCGCTGCTGCGTGACCTGGTCGCGGATCGTTCCGCGCAGCATCGGATAGTCGGCCTCCAGCGCGTCGAGGACCGAGCGCTGTGTGGCGGGGCCCTCGACGTGGAGCTTCACCTCGCCTTCGACGCGCGCGAGTGTCCGAAGATGTGCCGGGAGCACGACGCGGATCACGGCAGCGTCTGGACTTCGACGGACACCACGGCCGGAAGATCCCGTACGATGGGCGCCCAGCCGTCCCCGCCGTCGGCCGAGGCGTACACCTGTCCGCCGGTGGTGCCGAAGTACACGCCGCACGGATCGAGCGAGTCGACGGCCATCGCGTCGCGCAGCACGTTGACGTAGCAGTGGCGTTGCGGCAGACCGTTCGTGAGCGCCTCCCACTCGTGTCCGCCCGTCCGGCTGCGGTACACGCGCAGCTTGCCGTCGGGCGGATAGTGCTCGGAGTCGCTCTTGATCGGAACAACGTAGATGGTGTCCGGCTCGTGCGCGTGGACGTCGATCGGGAACCCGAAATCGGTCGGCAGGTTGCCGCTGACCTCGCGCCACGACTCACCGGCGTCGTCACTGCGCATGACGTCCCAGTGCTTCTGCATGAACAGCACGTCCGGACGCGACCGGTGCATTGCGATGCGGTGCACGCAGTGGCCGACCTCGGCCTTCGGATCGGGGATGCCTTCGGACTTGAGGCCGCGGTTGATCGGCCGCCACGTCGTGCCCCCGTCGTCGCTCCGGAACGCGCCGGCCGCCGAGATGGCGATGAAGATCCGCCCGGGATGACCCGGAGACAAAAGTATTGTGTGCAGGCACATCCCGCCCGCACCTGGCTGCCAGAAGTGCGCCGAGTCGTGGGTGCGTAGCCCGGGGAGCTCCTGCCACGTCTGCCCGCCGTCGCTCGAGCGGAACAAGGCGGCGTCCTCGACCCCGGCATAGACCGTGTCCGGATCGGTCAGCGATGGCTCGAGATGCCAGACCCGCGCGAACTCCCAGGGGTGCGGCGTGCCGTCGTACCACAGGTGAGTGCCGGTGGGGCCGTCGTACACGAACTTGTTGCCCACCGTCTCCCACGTCTTGCCGCCGTCGTTGGAGCGCTGGATCACCTGCCCGAACCAGCTGCTGGACTGCGACGCATACAGTCGATTCGGGTCGGCCGGTGATCCCTTGAGGTGATACATCTCCCAGCCCCCGAAGTGGGGGCCACTGACGTCCCACTGCGCGCGCTTGCCGTCCGCCGTCAAGACGAACGCGCCCTTGCGTGTACCGACGAGTACCCGTACCCTGCTCATCCCCGACTCCTTCCGCTCGTGATCATGACGTTGACGCGCGCGGCCTGAGCACCGGTGCTCCCTGCGCGCGGGGCGGCCGGAACGTGAACGCGATCGCCACGGCCCCGAGCCCGATCGCGGACGAGCCGAAGAACATCCACGCGTAACTGCCGAGCGCGTCGTACAGCGCGCCGCCGGTCCACGGTCCGAGCGCCATGCCGAGGGTGGCCGCGAGGGACACCGCGCCGAAGGCGCTGCCCATGACCCGCTCGCCGAAGTACTCGCGCACGAGGATGGCGTAGAGCGGCATCACGCCGCCGTAGGCGAAGCCGAACACCAGCGCGAGCGCGTAGAAGCTCGCAAGCCCGCCGCTGAACAGGTAGAGGCTTATCGCCACCGCCTGCAGCGCGAGCCCGGCCACGAGCGTGCGCTTCGCGCCCACGCGGTCGGCGAAGATCCCGCAGCCGATCTTCCCGCTCAGCGACGCCAACCCCGCCGTGCTCAGCACGGTGGCCGCGGCCATCACCGGCACCCCGCGATCGATCGCGTGGGTGACCATGTGGAAGATCGGCCCCGAGTGCGCCGCGCAGCACGCGAAGTGCGTGAGCGCGAGGGCGGCAAACTGCGGCGTACGCACGACCTGCCCGAGCGTGAGCTCCGGGCCTGCGACAGACGACGTCGACGGACCGGCGCCGGCCGCCGGAGTCGGCGGGTTGCGCACGAGGAACGCGGCCGGAATGATGATCAGCCACACGAGATCGCCGAGCACGAGCATCGCGGTCCGCCAGTCGTAGCTGGAGATGAGCCAGCGCGAGAGCGGCGCCATCACCGTCGAGCCGACGCTCAATCCAGCCGACACCAGCGCGACGGCCAGGCTGCGGTGACGCGTGAACCATTTCGTCGTCGTCGCGATCAGGGGCGCGTAGAAGCTTCCCGACGCCACACCGACGATCGCGCCGAAGAGGAGCTGGAATTCCAACAACGTACCGGCCCGGCTCGCCAGGACCATGCCGAGGCCGAGAAGCCCTCCGCCGCACAGGACGACGGCGCGCGTGCCGTACCGGTCGGAGAGCGCACCCCACATGAACGCGCCGAGGCCCATGGAGAGGAAGTTGAGCAGCGCGGCCGTCGCGATTCCCGTGCGCGACCAGCCCAACGCCTCGGCCATGGGTTGGAGGAAGATGCTCAGTGTGAGCATCGCGCCGAGCCCGACGCAGGTGACGACGATGCCCACGCCGACGATGATCCAGCCGTAGAAGAGCTTCATCGCAGCGGCTGCAGGAGCTGGAGCAGGTTGCCTTCGGGATCCTTCAGCGTCGCGATCCGCAGCGTGCCGTAATCCGTCGGGTCCTCCACGAACTCGACGCCGGCGCCCTTCAAGCGCTTGCAGTCGGCGTCG
>JBOHQB010000520.1:0-3794 GCA_050731995.1 Candidatus Rokuibacteriota bacterium | reverse complement strand
GACCTGCCCCTCGCGATGATCGAAGGGGTCTTCGAGGCTCGTGAGGAGTTCCGGGCGGGTCTGGGCAAGCCCTACGAATGGAACGTGGGGACCTCGAGAGCTACCTGAAGGAGCGGTAAGGCTACTTCGCGCCGCGAACCCTCCGGCGTCTTCCCTTCTGCCGGATCTGCCTCCGGAGCGTCTCGGTAAAACAGCCTGGTGTCACGTTTGTGAAAAGGCGCGACGGCGTGCGAGGTCGTCGGGTCCGCGTGGCACCTACAGTAATGCAGGATCACGCGTAGTGGGAGTGACTTAGCGCGCTTCGAGCGGCAGCTTCTCGATGGTGATGCTGGAGAGATCCGACGGGCTCAGCCGCTTGCTGGCATCCAGGATTTCGACGCCGACGATATGCCGATCCGCATCGACATCGACGGTCACCCCTTCCTCGATGTTAATATTGTCGTCGACGCGGGCCTCGCGGATCTGGATGTAGAGCGCGTTCGCCTCCGGATCGTATTCGATCTTCACGCGCTTAGTCCTCCTCGAGGAGCCACAATCTCCTCTCGATCCCGCTGCTTGGCAAGAGTCGCGGTTTCGATACGGCAACTCATTCGTTAGGGGGCCAGATGGCCGCGTGCGTGCCGAGCGGCACCGCCGGCCGCTCCCAGCGACCTGGCGTCTCTGACAGCTTCGCAGCCGGCGCGACGTGGCTCAACCGGCCGAACGGCGTGTCTGTGTCTTCGAGGAGGTCCTTCACGTCCTCGACAGTCGGCTCCGCGACGTCCGGGCCTTCGGCCCGGCCCAGCGCGTCGAACCAGCGGCCCGTTCGCGCGAGTGACGCCCTGACGAGCCACGATCCGCCCTCACGCGCGCGGCGCGCGAGCGCCACGCCGATACCAAACGCCAGCAGATAGCCCGTCGCGTGATCGAGCGCCTGCGCCGGCAGGTGCTTGGGCCCGTCGACGCCGGCGGTGACACCGCCCTCGTGGGCGATGCCGCTCACGCACTGCACGAGGCTGTCGAACCCGCGCCGCTCGTGCCAGGGGCCGGCATGGCCGTAGGCGTTGAGCGTGGCGTAGACGATGCCCGGCCGGAGCCGCGCGATCTCCTCTGGCGACAAGCCCCGCGCGCCGAGCGCGCCGGCGCGATACGACTGGACGAACACATCAGCGTCGCGGATCAGGCCGCGCAGCGCCTCGACGTCCTCACGCCGGCGCAGGTCGAGGCGAGCGGAGAGCTTGCCGCGGCCGTTGTCCATCACGTGGCCGTCCATGTGCGGCACGTGCGGCGCGCTGATCGAGAGCACGTCGGCGCCGTGCTCGGCGAGCGTGCGGCCGCAGACGGGTCCGGCGATGACGCGCGTGAGGTCGAGCGCGCGGACGCCGGAGAGCGGGCGCGCACCGTTGCCCGGCGGCTCCGGCGGCGCGTCGCCGAGCTTCGTGATCTCGAAGAGCGGCAGCGTCGCTACCGCCTTGCCTTGGAGATGCGCGCGCCATTCCTCCCGCGTGCGAATCATGCCGGCGCACATGCCCGCCGCGGCGAGCGCGTCCTCCAGCTCACCGGCCTTGCGACGTCTGATCTCCGCCTCGACCGCCGCACGTTTTTCCTCGACGCCGAGCACGCGGAGCGCGCCCTCACGATGATGCGCAAAATTACAGTGCAGCTGAATCCAGCGCCCGTCGCCCGCCTGATAGAAGCCGGAGACCGGGTTCCAGACCTCCCCCGCCCGCTGGCCGTTGACGCGGAGGTAGCGCTCGCTCCTGAAGGCGGTCGCCGCCGTGCGGGCATCCAGCGCGAGGCTCTGGCGGCGACCGGTGCGGATGGTCCAGCACTCCGATGCCGCGAGCGCCGCGGCCGCGATGGACGCCATCGCGGCGGTGCCGACTCGGAAGCGGCCCGGCAGCACGGGATCGTCGCCCGTGAGCCGCACATGCTCGAGCGCGGCAGGATCGCACCCGGCTCCGTGCCAGATCTCCGCGAGCGCGCGTGTTCCCTGAGCACTCATCGCTGTCCCCCCGTCCAGAAGGCTTCGCTCCACGCCGCGGCGCGCTTGAGCGCCTCGGCACGTTCACGGATGACTCTCTGGCCCCCGTCCGGTTGGGGCCGCATCACGATCAGTCGCGAGCCCTTCACGTAGCAGCCGGCCGCGGCGTGGGCCCGCCGCAGGGCCGGATCCGCCCTCGAAATCTGGGGATCGCCGGCGTCGCACTTCTCCTCGAGAATACGGTCGACGTAGCGGCAGAGCCGCTGGTACGCCAACGGGTCCTCGTTTCGCACGAGGGCGATTGCCCGCCGGATTCCCGATCGATCGCCTTCCAGCAGCTCGACGTCGATCGCGATGTGGCAGAGCGACGACACTTCGAGCCAACCGAAGGCCGCGAGCCACCCCCAGATGACGACACCCAGCACGCCCGCGGCGATGAGCGACGCCTTCATGCTGCCGTCTTCATTCGAACTGCACGAGGGCGCGGAGGATGCGGTCGTCCTCCTTGTAGCACTCGTCTTCCAGGTTCCAGCCGCGCGGGCGTCCTTCGTGGAACTGGATGGCGTGGCACGTCTCGTGGACGAGGATGCCGACCGTCCAGATCACGCCGTGCTCCGTGCTGACGTCGATGGACGCGCGGGCGCGGTTGTCGGCCGTATGCCAGAAGCAGCCGCCGCCGAACCCCCCGCACGACGGGTTTGGGTTGATCGTGGCCACGTGCGTGCAGACTTTACGATAGTCCTCCGGCGACCCGTGGCGGAGCGTGTCGAGCGCGCGCTTGATGGTCATGTTGTCGTAGCCGACGAGCGAGGGGCGGAGGTAGATGTAGCAGCCGCTGGCCGGGTCGAGCCACGCAAAGTACCGCACGCCAACCAGACCGATGAGCCCGACGCCAGCGGCAATCAGGATCACCCGGCCGCGGGTCACGCTCGGGTCACGACGCGGCCCTGAGGAGAACCTTCTCCAGCGGCTTGGGCACGTCGATCGAGAAGAAGCGATCCGCGGCATAGCCGTAGTCCTCTCCACTCTCGTCGACGATCCGGACATAGCCGCGTCGCTCTGCATCGTGATCAGGAACGATCCTATACAGCTTCCCGATCTCGAGGGAGGCCTCATAGTCCTTGTTGTTGATACACACTGCGAAACGAACTTCGCCTTTTTTCGCCTTTTTCATGCGTTAGAGTCCAGTAGCGGGAACTTGATCTTCATCTCACGCCGCCCGATGCCATGCGCTTCGTACCAGTGAAGCTCAGCCTGGTGGACTGCACCGTCGCGGAGTCGCACAGCGGCCACGCCCTTCCGCTTCCGCCAACGACCTCTGCCATACCGGCGGCGCAGCCGTCTGAGCTCCCGGATCGCCCGCCCGGTTGCGATCGTCTCGACATCGCGCAGCGGGCCGATGATTTCGAAATCCATCGGCCTAACCTAGCATGCTGAATCTTCATGCCGATCGGCGATCAGGCGTACTGGATCCCCATGATCTCGGCGACGAGCGCCGGACGCTCCTGGCCCTCGACTTCGATCGTGACCTCGGTCGTCACGCGGAAGCCGTTGTCCGGCACGGGCTCGACCTTGGCGATCCTGGAGCGCAGCCGCACGCGCGAGCCCGCCGGCACGGCGTTGGTGAAGCGGATCTTGTTCGAGCCGTAATTGATCCCGCGCCTCCGCTTGGCGACCTTGACAAGTGTCGCACCCAGTCGAGGCACGAGCGAGAGCGTCAGATAGCCGTGGGCGATCGTCTTGCCGCCCGGCATCTCGCGCTTGGCCCGCTCGACGTCCACGTGGATCCACTGATGGTCGCCCGTGGCCTCGGCGAACTTGTCGATCATCG
>JBOHQB010000519.1:0-11854 GCA_050731995.1 Candidatus Rokuibacteriota bacterium | reverse complement strand
CGCCTTCGAGATGCTCACGACTGACCGGAGCGACGCGATCGCACGGCAGCTCGCGTCCGACCCGAAGAATTCCGACGCCCTCGCCGACACCGTGGACTGGAAGCGCTCCGGCTGGCCGGACTTCCGTCTGTACCGGCCCATCGTGCAGGTGGCGCTCGACGCGGGCCTGCCGGTGCTCGCGGCCAACATTCCCGTGGCGACCGCGCGCGCCCTCGCCCGCGGGGACGCCTCCATGCTCGATCCGGCGCTCGCGGCCGCGTACGCGCTCGACCGCCCGCCGTCGACCGACATGCTCGCCGCCATGACGGCGGAACTCCGCGAGGCGCACTGCGGACAGATCTCCGTGCGGCTCGTGGACGGGATGGTCGCGGCGCAGCGCGCGCGGGACGCCCAGATGGCCGCCACGCTGCTGGGCGCCGGTCCCAACGGCGCGGTGCTCATCGCCGGCACGGGTCACGTCCGCCGCGACCGCGGTGTGCCCGCCTACCTGCGCGCGCGCGAGCCGGAAGCGAGGATCGCCAGCGTGGCGTTTCTCGAGGTACGCCCCGAGCGCACCGCGCCCGGCGACTACGCCGCCCTGTGGGGCGGCGCGCTGCCTTTCGACTACGTCTGGTTCACGCCGCGCGTCGACAATCGCGACCCGTGCGAGGCGTTCCGGGCGCGGCGTCCGGCCTGACGCCGTCTCTAGTTGCGGCAGGCGCGGAAGCCGGCGTAGTCGCCCTGCGCCCGGGACCGCGTGTCGTCGCTGTCGGTGAGCACGCCGATGCCGGCGGGCGTCGGCGTTTCGGACTCCTTGAAGAGCTGCTTGTAGTCGGCGAGCGCGTTCACGCGCTCCTCGACCCAATCGTCGCCCGGCGGCCGCCCCGTGCGGAGCACCCGGACCTGGGTGAGGCCGAAGTTCGAGGAGAGGATCGTGCCCGCCGGGACCTTCTCGCTCCAGACGTACTTGACCGCCTTCGGCCCCGCGATGCGCGAGTAGGGCACGAAGAGGTACACGGCGAGCGCGCTGTCGTTGGTGTCCGACTCGCGCTCGTCTCCGCCCTTGGGGAATTCGCGCGGGCGCCACTGCCAGACGAGGAGGGGATACTGGGCCAGGTTCCACTCGAACTGCCGGACGGCCTGGATGCCGAGACCCTTCGCGTCGGCGCGCAGGAAGCGGAACCCCGTCTCCTCGAGCACCGTGTAGACGGTCAGGCCCGAGTCCTTCCGCGGCTTCCAGTCCGTGGGGAACGCGCCGACCTTCGCCCTGGCGAAGTCGTCGATCACGACGCACTCCGGAGCCTGTGCCCCGGCCACCGCGGCGCCCAGCGCGACGCAGGCGAGCCACAGGCCCGCGGCCGCGCCGCGCACGCTAGCGCCCGCGGCGCCACCAGCGGTGGACCAGGTCGTCCACCACCTCGCCGATCTGCGCGATCGTGCGGCACTCACGGACGAGGTCGCACGACGGCGCGTACATCGGCATCACGCTGTCGCCGATGCCCCAGCCCCACTGGCCCTCGGGGTTGAGCCAGATGATCCCCTTGACGCGCTCGCGGATGAGGCGGAGCGCCCACGCCTGGGGGTCGTTGTAGTTGTTGCGCGCGTCCCCCAGCACGATGATCGTCGTCTTGCGGTCCAGCGACTCCAGCTCGGTGTTGGCGAAGCGGCTGAAGGCGTAGCCGAAGTCGGAGCGGCAGTGGTAGTCCACCGGCGCCGCCTTCAGCGCCCACTCGATCGCGCGTTCGACCGGGTACGTGTTGAACGCCTGCGTCACCTCCGCGATCTCCGAGACGAAGACGTGGGAGCGGACGCGGCTGAAGCACTCCTGGAGGCTCCAGACGAGCTGCAGCATGAAGCGCGAGGCGTTCCGGACAGAGTCGGAGACGTCGCAGACGGTGATCAGCTTGGGCTTCTCGCGATGGCGGCGCTTGAGGAAGATCTCCATGGGCACGCCGTCGTAGGCGAGACTCTTGCGGGTCGTGCGCCGTGTGTCGATCCGCCCCCGCTGCTCCTGGCGCTGGCGGAGCGCCAGCGCGTCCTTGATCTTCCGCGCCAGGCGCGCCACGACCGCCTTCATCTGCGCGATCTCGTCGGGCGTGAGCGCGAAGAGCGGCTTCTCCGAGAGCACCTCGCGCGTGAGCCGCTCGCCCTGCCGGTACGCGCGGCGCTCCAGCTCGCGCTCGATGTGCTGGCGGATCATCCGCTTGAACGCCTCGAGTCGCAGCTCGAGGTAGTTGCGGACGCGGGCGAGCTGGCCCGGGTCGAGGCCGCGCGCCTCGAGCGCCTGCATCAGCCGTTCGATGTCCTGCTCGATGGCGTTGACGTCCAGCTGGTCGGCGACGCGCCGGGAGAAGTACCCGACCTGCAGGAAGTACATGAGCCGCTCGAGCCCGGCGTTCTGGCCGCCCGCGCGGATCGCCATCTCCATCTCGCTCCCCTCGCCGCGCATGAGGAGCTCGGTCAGCTCGTCGAGGTCCATGCCTTCCTCGGCCACGAGCCGGTCGAGCAAGTTCTGAAGACTGGGGTCTTCGGGACCGAGGGCCTTCCGCAGGCCCTCGCCGAGAGCCTGGAGGTCGAGGAAGTAGAGGTTGAAGAGGCGCTCGAACGTCGCCTGGTCGCGGACCTCTTTGATCAGCGTCGCGCCGAGCGTCGACTTGAACGTCTCGCGGTCCGCGAGACCGACCGTCGCGCTCGCCGCGAGCGCGTCCAGCGCCTCGGAGGGCGAGATGCGGACCTCGGCGCGGCGCAGATCGCCGATGAACTCGAGGATCCGCTCGTCCATCTAGCGCGGGAGGTCGGCGAGGACCTTGTCCAGCGCGCCCTTCACGCGCTCGAGGTCCTTCTCGTACTTCACGAGCATCGTGAGCGTGGACTCGACCAGGACCGGGTCGAGCTCGCGCGCGTTGAGGATGACGAGCGAGCGCGCCCAATCGATGGACTCCGACACCGACGGCGGCTTCCGGAGCTCCATGGTGCGGATCTTCTGGACCGCGGCGACGACGGCGCGGGCCAGGTCCGCGGTGACCTCGGGGACCTTCAACCGGATGATCTCGAGCTCGTCGGCGGGCGCCGGGAAGTCGATGAACAGGTGCAGGCAGCGCCGCTTCAGCCCGTCGGAGAGCTCCCGGGCGTTGTTCGACGTGAGCACGACGAGCGGGATGTGCCTGGCCTTCACCGTGCCGAGCTCCGGGATGGAGACCTGGAAGTCGGAGAGAACCTCGAGCAGGAACGCCTCGAACTCGGGCTCGGCCTTGTCGATCTCGTCCACGAGCAGCACGACGGGCGCGTCGGCCTGGATCGCCGACAGCAGCGGCCGCGGCGACAGGAACCGGTACGAGAAGAACGCGTCGTCCTGCCCCGCGATGCGCGCGACCGCGTCGGGGAGCGACGGGGCGTCGGCGATCAGCTCGCCGATCCGCTCGCGGAGCAGCTGTGTGTAGAGGAGCTGCTTGGCGTACTTCCACTCGTAGAGCGCCTTGCCCTCGTCCAGCCCCTCGTAGCACTGCAGGCGGATGAGCGGGCGGGTCGTGATCTCCGCCAGGGTCTTGGCCAGCTCCGTCTTGCCGACGCCCGCGGGCCCCTCGATGAGGACCGGTCGGCCCATGCGCGCCGCCAGGTACACCACGGTCGCGATGCGGCGCGTCGCGATGTAACGGGCGTTCTTGAACCGCTGCTGGACATCTTCGACCGAATCGAACAGATCGGGCATGTCCGGCTCTCCGTGCTATCTGTTGGTCACAAGCGACAACCTCGCTATTGTAACGCACCGCGGCGCACGCCGCCCGAGGAGAAACCCATGCGCGTCCGCCACACCCTGCGAGCCCTCGTCGCGAAGAAGAACGGCCTGGTCGTTCCGGGCGCGTACGACGGCATCTCGGCGCGCCTCGTCGAGCACGCCGGCTTTCCCGTCGTCTACATGACCGGCTACGGCGCGTCGGCCTCGCGGCTGGGCCTCCCCGATCTCGGCTTCGCCGGCCTCGCCGAGATGGCGGACCACGCGCGCAACATGGCCGCGGCCGTGACGATCCCGCTCATCGCCGACGCCGACACAGGCTACGGCAACGCGCTCAGCGTCCGCCGCACCGTGCAGCAGTACGAGGCCGCCGGGGTCGCGGCGCTGCACATCGAGGACCAGGTCGCGCCCAAGCGGTGCGGCCACCTCTCCGGGCACCAGGTGATCCCGCGCGGGGAGTTCGCGGGCAAGATCCGCGCCGCGGTCGACGCGCGCACCGATCCCGACTTCCTCGTGATCGCGCGGACCGATGCGATCTCGGCGATGGACTTCGACGAGGCGCTGCGGCGCGGCGAGGCGGCCGCCAAGGCGGGCGCGGACATGCTCTTCATCGAGGCGCCCCGGAACGAGGAGCAGGTCGAGCACGTCGCACGCGCCTTCGACACACCGCTGCTCTACAACTACGCGCCGGGCGGCCGCTCCCCCCTCCTGCCCTTCCCACGGCTGCGCGAGCTGGGCTACGCCATACTCTTGTTGCCGGTGGACACGCTGCTCGTCGGCGTGCGCGCGATCGACGAGTTCCTGCGCGAGGTCAAGGCGCGCGACGACGTGGGCGCGCTCGCCGACCGCTACATGCCGTTCCGGGACTTCAACCAGCTCATCGGCGTCACGGCCCAGATGGCGCTCGCCGAGCGCTACCAGGGCGAGTAGGAGGGTTGCCGAGGAGCGCCACGGCTCCGCCGGGGCGCTGCCGAGCGTCGGGGGATGGGAGTGTGAAGCCGCAGGCCGTTCGACGGCCGAGGCGAGCCTGCGTGAGACGGGCCATTTCAGGGCCCCCAATCTCCTCAGTGGAAGAGGGTCGCCTTCACCCGTCGCGACGTCAGGAGATACGGGATCCACACGCAGGCGCTGACGAACTCCAGCGCGACGGGCCGCACCCAGTTCCGGTCGGCGGCCGCCTGCGCGCCGACGACCAGCTGCACGGCGGTGAGGTCCGCGATCGCGACGCCGAGCGACACGACCATGTAAACGATCGCCGCCGGGACCAGGAGGCGCCGCCGGGTCAGCAACAGGTAGATCAGCACGATCGGCCAGAGCAGGAGCACCACGTCCGAGCCGAACTCGCACAGGAGCAGCGGCTTCCAGTGGGCGGCGTAGTCGGGCGACCCGGGCGTCGTCAGCGCCGCCCAGCGCTCGCTATCGATCGGCCCGAAGACCAGGATCATCTTCGCGAGCACCCGGAGCGGCGTCAGCGCGAGTCCGATGCCGAACAGAATCAGCCAGCCCCCAATGGTACTCGGCTGCCGCGTGTCAGGAATCGCCGCCATCGAACCCCCCGTCAACCGGGCAACGATACCATCACAGGCGCCGGGCCCGGCAGTCTCGCGCGGCGGTGATATAGTTGGCCGGGTCGAGACACACGCACCGCTCGCGATCGGGAGATTCCCATGAGTGCCGTCAAAGACGAGATCGGCCGGGCCGTCGAGCGCCTCGGCGACGACCTCGAGCAGCTGTCGCGCCGCATCCACGACACCCCCGAGCTCGCCTATGAGGAGGTCAGGGCCGCAGGCTGGCTCGTCGAGTTCCTCGCCGGACACGGCTTCAAGATGGAGCGGTCCATCGGGGGTCTCGAGACCGCGTTCCGCGGGACGCTCGAGACGGGCGCGGGGCCGACGATCGCGATCCTCTGCGAATACGACGCCCTGCCCGGTATCGGCCACGCCTGCGGCCACAACGCGATCGCCACCGCCGGCGCGGGCGCCGGCGCGGCGCTCGCCGCCGTCAGGGATCGGCTCCCCAAGGGTCGGATCCTCGTCATCGGCACGCCCGCCGAGGAAGGCGGCGGCGGAAAGGTCCGGCTCATCCACGCCGGCGTCTTCCGCGACGTCGACGCCGCCATGATGGTCCACGGCTTCGACCGGTGGGTCGGCCACATGGATCTCCTCGGCATCACGCGGCTCGCCTTCGAGTTCACGGGCAAGGCGGCGCACGCCTCCGCCGATCCGTGGGAGGGCGTCAACGCGCTCGACGCGGTGATTCAGACGTTCAACAACGTGAGCATGCTGCGGCAGCAGGTGCGGCCGGAGGCGCGCATCCACGGCATCGTCACCCAGGGGGGCCAGGCGCCGAACATCATCCCGGAGTTCGCGGCGGCGACCTTCTACGTGCGCGCGCCGCGGCTCGACCTCGTCGCCGAGCTCCGGAAGCGCGTGATCGCCTGCGCGGAAGGAGCCGCGGCGGCCACGGGCGCCTCGCTCACGGTGGTCGAGCAGCCGGAGACGGCCTACGAGCCGATGAAGCGCAACGAGACGCTGCTCGGCGCGTTCCGCGCCAACCTCCGGGCGCTCGGCGTGACGGAGGCGCCGCCTATCACGGACCGGCTCGGCTCCTCCGATATCGGCAACGTGAGCCAGGTGCTCCCGGCGATCCAGCCGCTGATGAAGATCGCGCCGGACGGCACGCCGATCCACTCGCGCGCCTTCGAGGCCGCCGCGATCACGCCGCTCGCGCGCGAGGGCACGCTCGCGGCGGCGAAGGCGATGGCGATGACGACGTACGACCTCCTGGCCGATCCGGCGCTCGTGGCCAGGGCGCGCCGCGAGTTCGAGGCGACGAAGGCATGACCGGCGAGGGGTTGAAGACGAAGGTCCGCGAGGCCGTCGACCGGCTCGCCGACGAGCTCGAGACGCTCTCGCACCGGATCCACGACCACCCCGAGCTCGCCTTCGAGGAGGAGCGCGCGCACGCCTGGCTCGCGGAGTTCCTCGAGAAGCACGGCGCGCGTGTCGAGCGAGGTGTGGGCGGGCTGCCGACGGCGTTTCGCGCGACCGTCCCGGGCTCGGGCCCGGGGCCGACGATCGCGATCATGGCCGAGTACGACGCGCTGCCGGGCATCGGCCACGCGTGCGGCCACAACGTCATCGCCACCGCGGGCGCCGGCGCGGGCGCGGCACTCACCGCGGCGCTCGGCTCGATCCCCTTCGCCGGCCGCGTGCAGGTCATCGGCACGCCCGCCGAGGAGGGCGGCGCCGGCAAGGTCAAGCTGATGGACGCCGGCGTCTTCAAGGACGTGGACGCGGCGATGATGATCCACGGTCGCTGCGGCACGCAGGTCTGGCGGCCGAGCCTCGGCATCATCAAGGTCAAGGCCGAGTATCACGGCCAGGCGGCCCACGCGTCGTCGTGGCCGTGGCGCGGCGTCAACGCGCTCAACGCGATGATCCAGCTGTTCGTGAGCCTGGATCTGATGCGTCAGCAGCTGCGCCCGGACGCGCGCGTCCACGGGGTGATCACCAACGGCGGCGCCCAGGCCAACATCATCCCCGAGTACACGAGCGCGGAGTTCTACCTCCGCTCGCGGTCGGTCGACTCCTGTCGCGAGCTGACCCGCCGCTTCCAGGCCGCCGCCGACGGTGCCGCGACCGCGACGGGCTGCCGCGTCCAGGTGACGATCGACCCGATCGTGCATGAGCCGCTCAGGCCGAACCCGACCATGGCGGCGCTCTTCGCGAAAAACCTCGAGGTGATCGACTTTCCCGAGGATCCCGACGACGGCCAGGCGGGCTACGGCTCGACCGACTGCGGCAACGTCAGCCAGCGGATCCCGACGATCCATCCCTACATCCGGATCGCTCCCGATGGCGTGCCGGGTCACTCGCGCGAGTTCGCCACGTGGGCGCGCTCGCCGCTGGCGCGTGCCGGAATGCTCGCCGGCGCCAAGGCGCTGGCGCTCACCGCGCTCGATCTTCTCGCCGCGCCCGACCGGATGGCGGCGGCCAAAGCCGACTTCGAGAAGGAGGCGAACTCATGACGCTCACGCGGACGCGCGCAATCGCAACGGTGGTCCTGGCGGCGGCGGTGCTCGCCGCGCTCGCCCTCCCCGCTCCGGCGGGCGAGGTCTCGCTCAGGATCGTCAACATCGTCACGCCGCAGGACGTGAAGATCTGGGTGCCGACGTCGATCGTCGCGAAGAAGGGCGACACGGTGACGCTCACCCTCGTCAACCGCCACGCGGACGAGCACGGCTTCGAGATCGCGGCCTTCGGGGTGAAGGAGGTCGTCGCGGCCGAGAAGACCAACACGGTGAAGTTCACGGCCGACAAGGCGGGCATCTACCCGATCAAGTGCCATCTGCATCCGGCCCACGTTTCGGGCCAGCTGATCGTTCTCGAATAGGTGCGATGGCGCGCCGCCCCGGGGCGCTCGCCGCGGCGACCGCCGCCGCGTGGCTGCTCGCGGCCGCCCCCGGTCCGGGGCAGCGGGCCGACGGCCCGCTCGGCGAGCGCGTCTACCGCGAGCACTGTGCCGTCTGCCACGGCGAGCGCGGTGACGGCCGCGGTCACGCCGCGCACCATTTCAAGACCGCGCCCCGCGACCTCACGAAGGGCCGGTTCAAGATCCGCTCCACGACGGGCGGGCAGCCGCCGAGCGACGACGACCTGCGCCGCTCGATCGTGCGGGGGCTGCCCGGCACGGGAATGCTGCCCCAGGATCACCTGAGCGAGGCGGAGCTCCGCGCGGTCATCGCCTACATCAAGACCTTCTCGCTGAAGTTCGCGGAGACGCCCGCGCCGCGTGCGCTCCCGCTGCCGCCGACGCGACCGCCCGGCGCCGACACGCTGGAGCGCGGGCGCGCGGTCTACGTCAAGGGCGAGTGCGCCGAGTGCCACGGCAAGACGGCGCGGGGCGACGGACCGTCGGCCAAGGATCTGGCGATCAAGCCGACGGATCTGACGCGTCGGCCGTTCAAGGTCGGCCCCGGTGTGGGTGACGTCGTGCGCACGCTCCTCACCGGCCTCGACGGCACCCCGATGCCCTCGTATCAGGGCGTGCTCGAAGACGACGAGCTCTGGGACCTCGCCTACTGGATCGACTCGCTGAAGACGCCTCCGGTCGTGACGGACGACGAGCGAGAGGCGCGGCACGTGGTCCGCATGCACCAGCCCCGTCGATAGTCAGCGTGCCGGCGTGCGGGGCGGCGGGCCGATGTACTCGGCGAGCGGCCGGATGAGCCGATTGTCCGCGTACTGCTCGAGCGCGTGGGCGCACCATCCCGCGACGCGCCCCACCGCGAAGATCGAGGTGCAGAGGTCCGGCGGAATCCCGAGCGCGTCGTACACGACCGCCGAGAAGAAGTCCACGTTGACCGGCAGGCTCGTGCGCGCGCGCATCGCGTCGTACACGCGCTCGGCGACCTCGAAGAGCCGCCCGCGTCCCGTCGCCTCCGCCATGGATTTCGCCATACCGCGCAGCACGCGCGCCCGCGCGTCGTCGACGCGGTAGACGCGGTGCCCGAAGCCGGGCACGCGCGCCGCGGCCGCGCCGCGCTCGTGCCGGCTCATCCCGGCGCGCGCGCCGAGGCGCGCCTCGACGAACGCTTCGGCCCGCGCCGGATCGCCGATCTCGCGCAGCATCACGAGCACGTCCTCGTTCGCCCCACCGTGGCGGGGCCCCTTGAGGGTCGAGACAGCGGCGACGACCGCGGCGTGCAGGTCGGCAAGCGTCGCCACCGCGACCCGCGCGGTGAAGGTCGACGCGTTGAACTCGTGGTCGGCGTGGAGCGTCAGGATGACGTCCATGACGGACGCGACCTCGACGCTCGGCTCGCTCGCTTCCAGGCACCGCAGGAAGTGCGCCGCGTGCGAGCCCTGGCGGAGGGCCGCCACGGGCTCGCGCCCTGTGCGGATCCGCTGCCACGCCGCCACCGTCTCGGGCACGAGGCTCACGAGACGGATCGCCTTGCGCCGGTTCGCCTCGGGGTCGTCGCGGCCCGCGTCGGGGTCGAGGCTCGCCGCGAAGGAGACGGCGGTACGGAGCGCGTCGAGCGGGTGGCAGCCGCGCGGCAGCGAACGGAGCAGCGCGGTGAGCTCCGCCGGCAGCCCGCGCGCGGCCGCCAGCTCGCCGCGGAACGCCGCCGATTCGGCCTGCGACGGCAGCTCCCCGTCCCACAGGAGGCGCGTGACGTCCTCGAAGGGGATGCGTCCGGCCAGCTCGCCGATCTCGTAGCCCCGGTAGTAGAGACGGCCCGCCCGCCCGTCGATCGCCGTGATGGCCGAGCGTGCCGCGATCACGTCCTCCAGCCCAGCCTTCCAGGTCGTCGCGTCCATCTGCCGCCCTCCCAGCCGCAGTATACATGATTACACTTGATTAGACTGTATTAGACACTGGCTCGACTCGTGCGAGACCGGCTGCTAGGCTGGCAAAGAGATGGTCGTTCTGGACGGCGAGGAGTACCTGACGGTGGACGAAGCGGCGCGTCTGCTCGGCGTGAAGCCCGCCACGCTCTACGCGTACGTGAGCCGGGGAATCCTCCGCAGTTACCGGCAGGGCATCAAGCGACAGCGCCTGTACCGGCGCGCCGAGGTCGAGTCGCTCGTGCGGCTGGACCGCCGCGCTCCCGAGATTCCCCCGGCTGAGTCCTGGATCCGCGACTAGACTCCGGACGCGCGTAGGTCAGCGTGTGGTGGGCGAGTAACGCGCCGTCCGCGGCGACCGACTCCGCCACGCCGTAGACGAGACGGCGCCCCAGCTTCAGGATCCGCGCCCGGCAGTGGAAGGCGCAGCGCCGCACCGGGCGCAGGAACGTTGTGGTCATTCCGGCGGTCACCGAGCCGTCGTGTGGACCCAGCACGGTTTTGATCGCCAGCCACATCGCGACGTCGGCGGCCGTCATGAAGACCGGGCCGCTGACGATGCCCCCCGGCCGCTCGAACCGCGAGCGAAACGGCACCCGGATCACGCACTCACCCGCCCCGAGTCCGGCGACCCGGAAGCCGTAGACGCGCGTGAATGGCGTGCGCGCCAGCAGCCGGTCCAGCGCCGACGACGAGACCGCTAGACGCACTTCGCCAGCACTTTCTTGGCCTGGTTGAGGTGGTCGATCGTGTGGAGCCGCCATGTGATGGCGTACGCCTTCCAGTCGAGCTCCTCCACCCACTCGAGCGGCGCAACCCGCCCCGCCGCGTCGGTGACGTTGATCACCATGACCAGCGGGGCCGTCGCGTCGGTCTTGAAGTCGGCGGGGACGCTCTCGAGCACGGCCAAGATACCGCCGTGCACGCGCCGGAGCTCATCGAGGAGTCCCTGCCAGGGCCGCAGGAGCGGCGCCTTCGACTGGAGCGACGCCGGAATCGGCGCGCCGGGCGGGCGCCGGCCCGCGAGCAGACAGCGCAGCTCGTCGAGCCCCGGACGGTGAGTCTCGACGAGATGATCCACGATCTCCTGGACGGTCCATTCGTCCTGGATCGCGCGGCGCGCGACCGTGGCCGACCGCAGCGGCGCCACGATTCGGTCGAATGCCTCGAACGCGTCCGCCACCCGCGCGCGGACGACCGCGGCCGGCTGGAGCGTGCCCCGTGCACGCAGGTACTCGCGCGCCTTCGCTTTGGCTTCCTCGCTCATGATCCCTCCTGGATCACAGGCTCGCCGCCCCCGTCCTTCACAGCGTCGCCTCGCCATTCGCAGCGTCGCCTCGCCTGCTGCTGCGGCTCCTCCTGCGGGCTGCGGCTCCTACTACCGGGCTGCGGCTCGCACTGCCATCATCACAGGCTCGCCTCCCCCGTCGAACGGGCTGCGGCTCGCACTACCCCTCCAAGTAGCGGCGCGCGGCGTCGACACAGAGACGCGTCGCCGTTGCCGGCGTGAGCGCGCCCGGGTCGAAGAGGACTTGCAGTGACACGCCGTCCACGAGGCCGAGCACGACCGCCCCGGCGGCGCGCGGGTCGACGCGCCGGAACCGCCCCTCGCGGATCCCCCGCGCGACGAGCGCCCCGACGAGGCGTCGCATGCGCGCGTACTGGTCCGCGTTGATCCCGGCGAGCCGCCGGTCGTGCAGCATCTCGCCCCAGAATTCGATGAACACCGCCCACAGCTCGCGCCGACGCACCGCGGGGTCGACGCACACGCCGACGAGCGCCGCCAGGC
>JBOHQB010000518.1:0-17604 GCA_050731995.1 Candidatus Rokuibacteriota bacterium | reverse complement strand
GGCCGGGAGGCTCCCGAATCCGGCCGCGGTGACCAGCGAGACCAGCACCAGAGGCATCGGGTAGGCCGGGTGCCGCGACCTCGACGAACATGAAACCGACCGTGAGCGCCGTGAAGTAGCCGACGATGGCGCCCGAGTCCGGAACTCGAAGACAGCTCGCGCCAATCTGGCCGCTCGCCTCGGGTTTCTCCGTCCGCGCGTCCGCATCATCCGCCCTCAGAATGGAGTAAAATCGTGCTTCCCCATGCGCTAAAAACCGAGAGCTTTAGGCGGCGACCGGACTCACAGCTGGCGATTGCGCCTGGGTTGCGTCCCGTGCCTCGATCTGCCACGATTTGCAAACTGATGGGTCTTGAGACTCTGCGGTTTCCAGGGCTTCTGCGTCCTGCCGGGGTGATCCCGGCCTGAACGTCCTCGCCGTCGCGATGTTCTTCGGGACGTTCGCGTGGGCCTTCGTGTTCATCAGCTTGCCGTTCCACATTCAGCGCGTGTCACCCTGGGACCCCGTCACCACGCTACGCTGGATGGGCTGGATCCTCGGAATCTCGCCACTCCTCACCGTGACGACCGCGCCGTTCTGGGGACGCTACGCGGAGCGCGCGAACGTCAAGGCGCTCTACGTGCTCACGCAGCTGCTCGCGTGGTCGTCCAGCTGGATCCTCTACGTCGTCCTCGCGCTCATCGGACTCGCAAGCCTGCCGCTGGCGGTGCCGCGGCCCGCGACCGCGGCGGGCGCCCGATGAGCCGGCCGCTCGTCGACATCCAGCTCGAGCAGCTCCGCACGCGCGGCGGGCGGCCACCGGGGCTCGGCGGCGTGAGCGTCCACGTCCGCTACGGCGAGTTTTTCACGTTCCTCGGCCCGCCCCACTGCGGCAAGACCGACGTGATCAAGGCCGTGGCGGGGTTCATGCCGCTCAGCCACGGCCGCGTGATCGTCGACGGGCGCGATATTTCGGGCCTGCCGCCGGGCCGGCGCTCGGTCGGCTGCGTCTTCCAGCAGGGCGCGCTCTGGCCGCACATGACCGTCCACCAGCACGTCGCATTCGCGCTCGACTGCCAGGGCATGGCGCCGGCGGCGCGCGCCGAGCGGATCGGCCGCGTGCTCGCGCGGCTGGGCATCGGGGAGGTCGCCGACCGGCGCCCGCCCGACCTCACGCTGGCGCAACGGCGGAGGCTCGCGCTGGCGCGCGCGCTGGCGGGGGAGCCGCACGTGCTGCTGCTGGACGAGCCGCTGGCGAACCTCGATCCGATCTCGCGGAAGACGCTCCGGATCGAGCTGGCGAAGCTCCACCGCGACCTCGCCGTCACCACGATCCACGTGACGCGCGACGCGGCCGACGCGCTCGCGCTATCGGACCGCCTCGCCGTGCTCCACCGGGGCGAGATCGCGCAGCTCGGCGCCCCCGACGAGGTCTACCAGCACCCGGTCAGCCGCACGGTCGCCGAGGCGCTCGGGCCCGCGAACTTCCTGCCGGTGCGTGTCGTCGAGGTGCGCGACCTGGGCGTCGTCGTCGAGACGGAGGGCGGTCACCGCGTACCGGTCGCGGGCACGGGCCGCTTCGGCCAGGGCGCGACCGGGCTGCTCGTGATGCGGCCGGAGAATCTCGCGATGACCGAGGGCTCCACCGCGCGCGGCCCCGGACTGCCGGGTGTCGTCACGCTCCGCGTGTTCGAGGGCGCGCGGCACCTCTACGAGGTGGACGCCGGCGGCCGTCAGCCCGTCCGCGTCGAGCTGGCCGCCGCGGGCGAGCACCGGATCTTTCGCGTCGGCGACCAGGTGCGTGTGGAGCTCAGCAGCGAGACGGTGGTTCTGATCCCCGCCGAGTGAGCCCGCGCCGGGGTCGGGGTGGGTCCTCTGACCACGGTGCCGTCAGCACCTTTCACGCCCGCGCCGTTCCCACTCGAATCCGTGATCCCGCGACATCGGCCGGCAGGAACGGGTCACCCGGACCCACCCCGACCCCGGCGCGGGCTCACTCGGCGGGGATCAGACCGTGTAGGTCTTGTCCTGCTCGACGATCCTGATGCGGTCGGGATCCACGCGCCGCAGCTCGGAGGCGATCTCGTCGTAGAACTGGGGCTTCACGTGATAGATCCAGACCGGCGCGTCCTTGGGGAGCTTCGGCAGCTCCTTGCGGATGAGCTCGGGCGTCAGGTGACCCGCGATCTCGGCCAGCTCGGGCATCCGGTTGGGGAAGGCGCACTCGATGACGATCGCCTTGATGCCGCGGAGCTCACGGCTCACTTTCCACAGCTCGTCGGTCGGTCCCGTGTCGCCGGAAAAGACGACGCCGGCGTTGCCGTCGTGGACGATGAAGCCGGTCGTCGGCACGGCGTGGTTGACGCTCACGGGCGTGACCCAGAGGTCGCCCACGCGCTGCTCGACGCCCTCGATGAGATGACGGTATTTCATGATCGGCGTGTCGGCGTGGGGGATCAGCGCGAAATCGGGCCAGGCGACGTTGTTGAAGATCGAGGTCTGCAGCGCTGTGACGACAGGCTCGATTGAGGCGATCGTCAGCGGTGTCGGCGGCCGGCAGAACGCCAGCGTCTCGGTCAGATAGGCGAGCCCGACGCAGTGGTCGAGGTGCGAATGGGTGATCAGGGCGTGCTCGACCCGGAGCTGATCGGCGACGGGCAGGGCACCCGTGACGGTTCCCGCGTCCACGAGGATGGTGTCGTCGATCAGGAAGGCGGCGGGACGGGCTCCGAGCCCCTCGGCTCCGAAGGCGCCGAGCACTCGTATCTTCATTAAAATCGCATGTTAGCATACCCTGTCAGGTGATGATTCCGGCTCGGGTCCGTAGCCTCATCAACAGCCATCGCGGCGGAATCGGCGCCGCGATCGCCACCGTGCTCCTCGTGTACAGCGGTAACATCGACTGGCTCGAGAACCGGTCCCTGGCGGCTCTCTTCGAGCTCCGCGGCCCGCGCGCGCCCAAGACTCCCATCGTGATCGTCGCCATCGATGAGACCACGTTCACGGAGCTGCCCGGGCAGTGGCCGTATCCCCGGGCGTTCCACGCCGAAGTCATCTCCCGGCTGGCCGAGTTCAATCCTCTCGTGATCGGCATCGACATCATCTTCGACCAGCCCTCTGGCCGCGGCCCGGCGGACGACGAGGCGCTGGGCGAGGCCGTGAAGCTCGCCGGCAACGTCATCCTCGGCGCCGCGCCGAAGCTGGAGGACACGGAGACCGAGGGCGGGCAGGGCGGCAGGCAGCTGGTGCTCAAGCGCGAGGTTCCCAACCTGCCGCTTCCGGTAATCCGCAAGCACGCCGCGTATGTCGCTCCGGTGAACTTGTTCCAGGACGAGGACAGCAACGTCCGCCGGGCGCCCCTCCACGTGCTCCTGGGCGGCAAGTCGGAGGTCGCGTTCGACACCGCGATCTACCAGGTCGCGGCCAAGGCGGGACTGCCGGTGAAGCCGCTCCCGGAGCAGGGCAACAATTTCCTCATCAACTTCCGTGGCCCCAAGCGGACCTTCAAGTGGGTGTCCTACTATCAGGTGTACCGGGGCGGAAAGGAAGTGGACCCCTCCCTGTTCAAGGACGCGATCGTGCTCATCGGCTCGACGACGAGCGTGCTTCGTGACGTGTTCCCGACCGCGTTCGAACGCGGTGGCGACATGCCCGGAGTGGAGATCCACGCCAACACGATCGAGACCCTCGTCCTCGGCAACTACATCCACGAAGTTCCGACGGTCATCTCGACCATTTTCGCCGTCATCGCGGCGCTGATCGGCTCGGTGCTCGTCGTGCGCCTTCGCGCCCTCCGCGCCTTCCTGGCCCTGCTTGCCTTCTGGGTCGTGCTCACGATCTGCGCGTTCGTGGGCTTCATGTGGCGCGAGACCTGGATGCACGGCATGGCGGGCACCGTCGGGCTCGTGCTCGGCTACGGCGCGACACTCGTGGACAACTTCATCCGCGAGCAGCGCGAGAAGCGGCGGCTGTCGCAGTTCTTCTCGCCGGAGGTGCTCAACGAGGTCGTCCGCTACCGCGACGAGCGGAGTCTCTCCTCCAAGCGGCGCCTCATCACGGTGATGTTCTCCGATCTGCGCGGCTTCACCTCGATGTCCGAGCAGCTCGAGCCGGAGCAGGTCGGCGAGCTGCTGCGCGAGTACCTCACGGAGATGACGGAGATCGTCTTCAAGCACGGCGGCACCGTGGACAAGTACATCGGCGACTGCATCATGGCGCTCTACAACGCGCCCCTCGAGGACCCGAACCACGCCGTGAACGCGGTCCGCACGGGCCTCGAGTTCCAGGAGCGCACGCTCGAGGTCTCCGCGCGCTGGGAGCAGAAGCTCGGCGTCAAGATCCGCAACGGCGTGGGGATCAACACCGGCGACGCCGTCGTGGGCGCCATGGGATCGAAGCAGCGCCTCGAGTACACGGCGATCGGCGACACGGTGAACCTGGCCGCGCGGCTCGAGTCGATCACGAAGGAGGTCGGAGCCTCGGTCGTCATCAGCGAATCCACCTACGCGGCCGTCAAGGGCCACTTCATGACGCGCGAGCTCGGCGAGGTGACGGTGAAGGGCAAGGCCAAACCGGTGAAGATCTTCGCCGTGCTGCCGGGCTCCATCCGCAAGCACCCGCGCGCGGCGCTCGAGGCGGCGGCGGAGCTCTCGGTCGCGGGCGGCGGCGCGCCCTTGCGTGTGACCACCGTGGACATCGGCGAGGGCGGCATGGCGCTCCGCGGCGTCCCCGACGAGTGGGAGAAGGGCAAGCTCATCCAGCTCCGCTGCGAGGGCGGACTCCTGCCCAGGCCGCTCGTGGCCGAGGGGAAGATCGTGTGGCGGCGCGGGGACATGGCGGGCATCGCCTTCACGACCGTCGAGCCCGACTCACAGCCGATGGTCGCCGAGCTTCTCTCGAAGGCCGAGGATGCGTCGTCGGAGCCGGACGCGCCCGAGCCGGCCGGCAAGGAACGCTAAGGAGGTCCATGAGCGACGCAGGCTTCGACTACCCGACGATGGCGCGCGCGCTGATCATCGGCGACAAGGACACGGTCGCGCGCAAGACGCAGGAGGGTCTCGACCGGTCGCTCGAGCCGAAGCTGCTCATCTTCCGGGGGCTCATCCCCGGCATGGACGTCGTCGGCGAGAAGTTCCGCCGCAACGAGTACTACGTCCCCCAGGTCCTCCTGTCGGCGCGCGCGATGTACGCGGGGCTCGACCTCCTGAAGCCGCTCATCACCGCCTCCGCCCGCAGCGACGACTACTTCGGCGTCGTGGCGATCGGCACGGCCCAGGGCGACCTGCACGACATCGGCAAGAACCTGGTCGCGATGATGCTGGAGGGCGCGGGCTTCAAGGTGCACAATCTCGGGCGCGACGTGGCGCCCGAGAAGTTCGTCCAGGCCGTCCAGGAGCACGGCTGCAACATCGTGGGAATCTCCGCGCTGATGACGACGACGATGCCGGGTATGAAGCGGACGATCGACGCGCTCGTCAAGGCCGGGCTGCGGGACCGCGTGAAGGTCATGGTCGGCGGCGCCCCCGTGAGCCAGGCCTTCGCCGACGAGATCGGTGCGGACGGCTACGCGAAGGACGCCACGCTCGCCGTCGTCAAAGCCAAGCAGCTCGTCGGCGCCAAGGAGCAGGTGACGGCGTGAGGCGCGAGCGCGGCTGGGAGGCAATCGAGCGGGTCCGAAAGGGCGAGACGCTCGTCTTCGACGGCGGCTACGGCACGATGCTCTTCGCCGCCGGGCTCCTCAACGGCGCGTGCCCTGAGCTGTGGAACGACACCCACGCCGACGTCGTGCGCGGCATCCACCAGGGCTACTTCGACGCCGGCAGCGACATGGTCGAGACGAACACGTTCGGCGGCGCGCGCCTGAAGCTCGACGAGTACCGGCTCGGCGACCGTACGCGCGAGCTGAACGAGAAGGGCGCGCGGCTCGCGCGGCGGGCCGCGGGCGACGGCCGCTGGGTCGCGGGCTCGATCGGGCCCACGAGCCGGCTGCCGCAGGAGTACGCGCTGGATGCCGGCGTCACCGACGAGGAGTACGAGGCGACCTTTCGCGAGCAGGCTGAAGCGCTCGCCGAGGGCGGCGTGGACCTCTTCGCCGTCGAGACGATGATGTTCCCGCAGGAGGCGACCGCGGCGATACGCGCGTGCAAGGCCGTCACCGACCTGCCGGTGATGGCGACGATGTTCTTCCAGTACGAGGAGATCCACGAGCGGGACCGCACGATGTGGGGCGAGAGTCCGGCGGAGGTCGCGAAGAGCCTGCTTGCCGCGGGCGCCGACGTCGTCGGGATGAACTGCGGCCGCGGACCCGATCGCGCGATCGTCATCATCCGCGAGATGCGCCAGGTGACCGACGCGCCGCTGATCGCCTATCCCAACGCCGGGCTTCCGGTCACGACGGGGGACTCGGTCACCTACGAGCTCGGCCCCGAGGCGATGGCGCAGGAATATCCGGCGCTCCTCGACGCCGGCTGCAACATGGTCGGCGCGTGCTGCGGCTCGAACCCCGAGCACATCCGGTTGATCGCAGAGGTAGTGCGACGCCGCAGCGCCCCGGGGCGCGAGGCTAGCCTGTGAAAGTCGTGCGAAGCCGACGGCGCTCGGCATTGCCGTAGGCATGCCCGCCGGAGGCGAGCCTACGAAAGTCGTCAGAAAACGCCGACGCTGACGGGCGGCGCGCTTCCCGACGGCCTCCGGGTCCTCATCGATCTCGAGGTCGAGATCGATCCCGCCGAAGTCCTCCGCTTCCAGGGCTACAAGCAGGGCGGCGCGGCCCCGCCACCCGAGGTTCGCGCGCTCTTCGACGAGGCGCTGGCGCTCGGGCGGCGCCTCATGGCGCCACGCGCGGTCGCCGTGTGGCTGTCCGTGCGTGCGCGCGAGGGGGACCGGCTGGCGCTCGACGCGGCGACCCTCTCGATCCCCGGCATCCACGAGGCGTGGGGGGCGATCACCCACGTCGCGCCCGCGGTCTGCACGATCGGCGACGAGCTCGAGCGGAGGGTGAATGAGCTGTGGGCCGCGCGCGAGCTGCCACTGGCCGCGATGCTCGACAGCGTCGGCTCCGGCGCGGTGGAGAGCCTCGCGGAGTACGTGAACGACCTCCTGTGCGGCGAGGCGGTTCGGGCCGGCGTGAAGGCGACCAACCGGATCAGCCCGGGGTACGCGCGCTGGGATCTCGCCGAGCAGCCGCTGCTCTTTCGGCTCTGCCCGGCCGACGCGATCGGGGTCCGCCTGAACGAGTCCGCGTTCATGACGCCCGGAAAGTCCATCTCGCTCCTCGTGGGCGCCGGGCCGGAGGCGCGCGTGGATCACTACTTCGCCCAGTGCGCCCGCTGCTGGATGCGCGACTGCGCCTATCGCCGCGTGCCCGCCCGCCGCACCGTCCACCGCCGTTCTGCTACGATGCAGGGATGATGCGGCGCGACAACGTGGTCATCGTGGGGTTCATGGGCGCCGGCAAATCCGTCTGCGGACGGATCCTGGCCCGGCGGCTCGGCCGGTGCTTCGTGGAGACCGACGACATGATCGTCGCGCGCGCCGGCCGCTCGATCCCCGAGATCTTCCGTCGCGACGGCGAAGAGACCTTCCGTCGGATGGAGGCCGAGACGCTGGAGCTGCTCGGGCTCAAGACCGACGACGTCATCGCGACGGGCGGCGGGCTGCCGTGCCGCGAGGGGCGGATGGAGACGCTGAAGGGGCTCGGCACGGTGGTCTGGCTGCGCGGGGACCTCGACGAGCTCCTCCAGCGGGCGCGCCGCTCCGGCGACCGGCCGATGCTCCGCGACCGGAGCCGCGAGGACATCGAGACGCTCTGCCGCGAGCGCGAGCGCTACTACGCGCTCGCGCACGTCACGGTGGACACCGCCGGGCTCGGCCCCGACCAGGTCGTCGCGCGCGTCCTCGCCGCGCTCCGGGAAGCGCATGCCGCACGCGCTTAGCCAGCGGCTGGCCGCCGGGCCCCTGCTGTGCGACGGCGCCATGGGCACGCTCCTCTACGCGCGCGGCGTACCGCTCGACTCCTGCTTCGACGTCCTCAACATCGCGAATCCGCGCCTCGTTCAGTCGGTGCACGCGGACTACATCGCCGCCGGCTCCGACTGCATCGAGACGAACACCTTCGGCGCCAACCGCTTCAAGCTCGCCGTCCACGGCCTGGCCGCCGACGCGCGCGAGATCAACCGGCGCGGGGCGCGCCTCGCGCGTGACGTTCGGGAGAGCGCGGGTCGCGACGTGCTCGTGCTCGGCTCCATCGGGCCGCTCGGCAAATACCTGGCGCCCCTCGGCACGGTGACCGCCGACGAGGCGCGCGCGGCGTTCCGCGAGCAGGCCGAGGCGCTGCTCGAGGGCGGGGTGGACGGGTTCGTCGTCGAGACCTTCTCCGACCTCGCCGAGGTCACGCTGGCGGTCGAGTCGGTACGCGCGCTCACTGACCTGCCGGTCATCGCGGAGATGGCGTTCACCGATGAAGGCGTGACCTTCGGCGGCCGGCCGCCCGGCGAGGTCGCCCGCGCGCTCCGGACGCTCGCCGTGCAGGGGATCGGCGCCAACTGCTCGGTCGGCTCCTCCACGCTCTACGACGTGCTCGAGCGGATGCTGCCCGAGAGCGGCGGCCTGCCGCTCGTGATCCAGCCCAACGCGGGCCTGCCGAGCCGCATCGGCGAGCGGGTCCTGTACGTCTCCTCGCCGGCGTACATGGCCGAGTGGGCGGCGCGCATGGTCGCGGCGGGCGCGCGCCTCGTGGGCGGCTGCTGCGGCACGACGCCGCAGCACGTCGCCGCGATGCGTGAGGCGCTCGATCGCGGCGCGCCGTCGGCGCGGTCCCACGCGCGCGCGAGCGTCGCGCCGCGCGCGGCGACGGCGCTGGAGGCGCCCGGCGTGCTCGCGCAGCGGCCGCCGACGCTCCTCGCGCGCAAGCTCGACGCCGGCGAGTTCGTCGTGACCGTCGAGCTCGACCCGCCGCGCGGCCACACCGTCGAGAAGCTTCTGCAGGGGGCCAAGCTCCTCAAGGAGAAGGGCGTCGAGATCGTGGACATCAACGACGGCTCGCTCGGGCGGGTGCGGATGTCGGTCCTCGCCACGGCGCTGCTCGTGCGCGACGGCACCGGCCTCGACGTCAACATGCACTTCACCTGCCGCGACCGGAATCTCATGGGCATCCAGGCCGATCTGCTCGGCGCGCACGCCCTCGACATCCGGAACATCCTGGCGATGACCGGCGACCCGCCGCGCACCGGCGACTACACCAACGCGACCGCCGTCTTCGACGTGGACGGCGTCGGGCTCATCGGCATCATCCGCAACCTGAACGAGGGGCTCGACGCGACCGGCGCGAGTGTCGGCGAGCCAACGTCGTTTTGCGTCGGCGCCGCGCTCGATCCGTCGGCAGCGGATCCGGTCCGCGAGACCGAGCGCTTCCACCGCAAGATCGAGGCGGGCGCGCGCTGGGTGCAGACGCAGCCGGTCTACGACCTCGAGGCGCTCGAGCGATTCCTGGCGCGCGTCGGCGGCTCGCCCGTGCCCGTCCTGGTCGGTATCCTGCCGCTGCACAGCAGCCGCCACGCCGAGTTCCTGCACAACGAGGTGCCCGGGATCACGATCCCGGACCACGTCCGCGCCCGGCTCCGGGAGGCGGGCGACCGCGCGCTCGCGGCGGGGATCGAGATGGCGCAGGCGCTGGTCGGCGAGGTGCGCCGCCGCTGGGCCGGCGCGTACCTGATGCCGTCGTTCGGCCGCTTCGAGGTCGTGGCGGAGGTGCTCGATGCCCTTCACTGACCTGGGTCTCGGTGAGACGGCGCGCGCGATCCGGGACGGAACGCTCTCGGTGAGCGAGCTCGTCGAGGCGTGCCTGACCCGCATCGACGCGCTCGACCCCGCGCTCCAGGCGTGGGTCCACGTGGATCGGGAGGGCGCCCGCGCGGCGGCGCGCGAGCGCGACGCCGAGGCGCGCGATGGGCGGTGGCGGGGCAGGCTCCACGGCGTGCCGGTCGGCGTGAAGGACATCTTCCACGTGGCGGGCCTGCCGACGCGGGCGGGGTCGCGGCCGTTCGCGCACAGCATTCCGTCGGCCGACGCCCCCGTGGTCGCCCGTCTGCGCGCCGCGGGAGCGATCGTGCTGGGCAAGACCCATACGACCGAGTTCGCGTATCGCGACCCGGCGCCGACGCGCAACCCGTGGAACCGCGACCACACGCCCGGCGGCTCGTCGTCGGGATCCGGCGCCGCGGTTGCCGCGCGCATGGTGTCGCTGGCCCTCGGAACGCAGACGGTGGGCTCCATCCTGCGGCCCGCGGCGTACTGCGGCGTCGTCGGGCTGAAGGCGACGCACGGGTTCGTGCCGGTCGACGGCGTCATCCCGCTCGCCTGGTCGCTCGATCACGTCGGCGTTCTCTGTCGCTCGGTCGCCGACGCGGCGCTGGCCCTCGGCGTCATGGCCGGGCGCGGCGTCGAGCCGCTCGAGACGGGGCCGCCGCGCATCGCGCTGGCCGTGGAGCTGGTGGACCGCGCGACGCCCGAGCTGGCCGCCCACATCCGCGACGCCGCGCGGCGCTTCGCCGAAGCTCGCGCGATCGTGACTGAGATCCGCCTGCCGGCGGAGTTCGCGGACCTCCACGCCGCGGGGCAGGTCATCCTCGAGGTCGAGGCGGCGGCGTACCACGCCCCGGCCTTCGCCCGTCACGAAGCGGACTACGGCAAGGGCATCGCCGAGCTGATTCGCGCCGGCCTCGCGCGCATGGCGACCGACTACGTGATGGCCGACCGCGCGCGCGTCGCGTTCCGCGCGGCGGCGGCCGCCGTCCTCGCCACCCACGACGCGCTTCTGTCGCCGACGGCGCCGGCGCCCGCGCCCGCCGGGCTCGGCTGGACCGGCGACGCGACGCTCTGCGCGCCGTGGTCGTCGGCCGGCACCCCGTCGATCTCGCTGCCGAGCGGCGTGGACCGGGCGGGCCTGCCGCTCGCGATCCAGCTCGTCCAGGCGCCGGGAGGCGAGGCGCGCCTGCTCGGCACGGCGGCCTGGTGCGAGCGTGTGCTGGGCTTCACCGCGCGCCCCGGAGACTGACGTGCTGGACCTCGTGATCGAAGGCGCCGAGGTCATCGACGGCACCGGCACGGCCGGGGGCCGCACCGACGTCGGCGTGCGCGACGAGACGATCACCGCCGTCGGCGACCTGAGCCGAGAGGCCGCCGCCAGCCGGCTCAACGCCTCGGCCAGAGTGCTCGCGCCGGGCTTCATCGACATGCACTCGCACTCGGACTGGCGCCTCTGGGCCAACCGCCGCGCGGAGTCGAAGATCCGCCAGGGCGTGACGACCGAGGTCGTGGGCAACTGCGGCTTCTCACCCGCGCCCGCGTCCACCGAGTTCCTCGACGACCTGCGGGGCTACGCCCTCTACGTGCCGAAGGGCATGGACTTCGCCTGGCGCTCCGTCGGAGATTACCTCCGCGCGTTCGACCGCGAGGGCACCGCGCTGAACACCGTGCACCTCGTCGGTCACGGCACGCTGCGGATCGCGGCCATGGGGTTCGCGCGACGGCCGCCGACCGCGCAGGAGCTCAAGACGATGCAGCGGCTCATGGGCGCGGCGATGGAAGACGGCGCGTGGGGTCTCTCCACCGGACTGATCTATGCCCCGGGCTCCTACGCCACGACCGACGAGATCGTGGCCGTCGCGCGCGTCGCGGGCCGCCGGCGCGGCTTCTACGCGAGCCACATCCGGGGAGAAGGTGCGACGCTGCTCGAAGCCGTCCGAGAGGCGATCAGCGTCGGACGCGAGGGCGAGCTCCCGGTGCAGGTGAGTCACGTGAAGGCCGCGGGGCGTCCCAACTGGGGGAAGGTCGCCCAGGCGTTGGGACTGATCGACGGAGCGCGCGCCGAGGGGCTCGACGTGATGGCGGACGTGTATCCCTACACGGCGTCGAGCACGACGCTCAGGACGCTGCTGCCCGACTGGGCCCTCGAGGGCGGCATCGACGCGATGCTGAAGCGCCTCAGCGACCCGGCGGAGCGCGCGCGCATCCGGCGCGACCTCGAGGCGCCGCCGCAGGCGGGGCAGAGCCTGCTCGACCGCGTCGGGTGGGAGAACATCATGATCTCCTACTGCGCGCACCGCAAAGACGCGGAGGGCAAGCGGCTCCACGAGATCGCCGCCGCGCGCGGGATGGATCCGCTCGACGCCGCGTTCGAGCTGCTCACGGACGAGGCGGGCAAGGCGTACATGATCCTCTTCCAGCTCGACGAGAGCGACCTGCGTAAGGCACTCGCGCACCCTCAGGTGATGATCGGCTCGGACGGCTCGTCGCTCGCGCCGTACGGCGACCTGGGAGAGGGCAAGCCCCATCCGCGCAGCTACGGGACCTTCCCCCGGGTGCTCGGTGAGTACGCGCGCGAGCAGCGCGTGCTGAGCCTGCCGCAGGCGGTACACAAGATGACGGGGCTCCCGGCCCGGCGCCTCGGCCTCACCGACCGCGGCACGATCCGCGTGGGCGCCCGGGCCGACCTCGTCGTCTTCGACCCGCGACGCGTCGCCGACCGGGCGACCTACGAGGACCCGCACCGCTACCCGACCGGCGTCGAGCACGTTCTCGTCAACGGCCGGTTCGTCATCAAGGACGGCGAGCACACCGGCAGCCTGCCCGGGCGGGTACTGACGCCGCCGTGAGGCGCCGCGCGCGTCTCGACCTCTTCGCCCCGCTGGGTCGGGCGCCGTCGCTCGAGGCCGGGCTCGAGGCCACGCTCCGGCGCGTGGCGCGTCTGGCCGGCGCGCAGGCGGCGCTGATCCGGTTCACGCCGCCGCGCGGCGACACGATCACGCGCACGACCGGCGCGCGCGGTCCCGCGCGCGCCTTGCTCGGCGCGCGCCACGCGGGACGCGTCGCGCGCGTCGTGCTCGGCGACCCGGCGCGACCCGTCGGCGAGCTGAGGCTGGTCGGGCGGGGCCGGCGTCCGACGCTCCCGGCGGGCCTCGGCCGGGAGCTGGGCGGGGTGCTGGTCGAGACGTGGCGTCTCCACCGGCGGCTCGCGGACGAAGGGCGCCGCCGGACCGACGAGCTCTCGGCCCTCTACGCGACGAGCCAGCTCATCACCGCGCGGCTCGATCTCGCCGCCGTGCTCGACCGCATCGCGCGGAGTGTGAGCCCGCTGATCGGGGCGACGGGCTGCGGCATCGGCCTGCTCGATGCCGAGGGCGCCGTGCTCGTCAACGCCGCCGCGCACGGCTTCAAGAGCGAGGAGTGGCGGACCCTGTCGATGCCGGTCGGCGAGGGCATCATGGGCCGCTGCGCGGCGAGCGGCGTCGCGATCCGCGTGGACGACGTGCGCACGGATCCGCGCTCGGCGCGCCGGGACGTGGACGAGCGGGAGGGTATCCGCTCCATGCTCTGCGTTCCCCTCCGCGTCGGCGGCACGCTCCTCGGCGTCATCTCGGCTTTCTCCGCGCGCCCGTCGGTCTTCGCCGCGCACCACCAGCAGGTGCTCGAGGCGTTCGGCGAGCAGGCGGGCATCGCGGTGCAGAACGCCCGGCTCTTCGAGGAGAGCGTCCGGCACGCGCGCGAGACGCGCGCGCTCTTCGAGGCGGGACGCGCCGTCACCGCCTCGCTCGATCCAAACCGCACGATCCGAGTCATCCTCGAGCAGGCGCGCGGGGTGCTCGGCGCCGACTCGTGCGGGCTCAGCACGCTCGACCCCGCGAGCCAGGAGCTCGTGTCGGTCGCGAGCCTGGACCTGCCGCCGAACATGGTGACGCAGATCCGGCTCAAGGTCGGCGAGGGGATCAGCGGGCTCGCGGTCCAGGAGCGGCGGCCCGTGCAGAGCCGGGACCTCCACGCCGACCCGCGCGTCCGGTTCCCCCAGATGGCGCGCGGCGCGGGCTTCCGCTCGATGCTGGCCGCCCCGCTGCGCGTCGGCGACCGCGCGATCGGGGCGCTCAGCGTCCTGCGCCGTGACGTGCACGAGTTCTCGCCGGCGGAGGAAGAGCTGCTGCTGGCGCTCGCCGACCAGGCCGCGATCGCGCTGGAGCACGCGCGGCTGTACGGCGAGCTCGAGTCCATGGTCGCCGAGCGGACGCGGGAGCTCGACCGGCAGAAGCGGTTCGTCGAGGTGGTGCTCGAGACGCTGCCGCTCGGCGTCTTCGTCCTCGACGATCGGCTGCGCGTCGTCCGCGCGAACCGCGAGGGGGCGCGCGCGCTCGGCCGCGAAGCCGACACGCCGGCCTCGTTCCTCGAGATCGTGGCGCCGGAGAGCGCGCAGCGCGTGGCCGAGGTCCTGCGCGCCTCGCTCGCCGGGCGCCAGGTCGCCGCGCACGAGGAGGAGATGACGCTCGGCGGCGAGACCAAGAGCTTCCGGCTGACCGCGGCGCCGCTCGAGGCGGCGGACGGCGTCGCGCACCTCGTGCTGCTCGTGGAGGACGTCACGCGGGCCAAGCAGCTCGAGCGTCAGATGCTGCTGACCGAGCGGCTGACGATGGCCGGGCGCCTGGCCGCCGGCGTCGCCCACGAGCTGAACAACCCGCTGGCGACGATCGCCGGCTGCGCCGAGTCGCTGCTCGGGCGCCTCAAGGAGGGCGATCTCGCGAGCCGGCCCGAGCTCGCGGACTTTTCCGGCTATCTCGGCCTCATCGAGGAAGAGGCGTTCCGGTGCAAGGAGATCACCGGCAGCCTGCTGCAGTTCGTGCGCGACCCGGGCAGCCGGCGCGAGCCGACGGACCTGAACGCGGTGGTGCTCAAGGCGATCGAGCTCCTGTCGCACCAGTCGCGCTTCGCCGAGAGCGAGCTCGTCACGGAGCTGGATCCGGATCTCCCCGCGGTCACGGCCAACGAAGGGCAGCTCCGCCAGGTCTTCGTCGGCCTTGCCAGCAACGCGCTCGAGGCGATGAACGGCAAGGGCCGGCTCGCGATCCGCACCCGGGCGCGCCGCGGGGAGGTGCAGGTCGAGTTCCGGGACGCGGGGCCGGGGATCCCCGAGGAGCTGCTCCCCCGCATCTTCGACCCGTTCTTCACCACCAAGCCGCCGGGACAGGGGACCGGGCTCGGCCTGGCGATCGCCCAGGGTATCGTGACCGACCACGGCGGGCGCATCGAGGCGCGCTCGCGCGTCGGGGAGGGCAGCGTCTTCCGGGTCGTGCTGCCGGCATGACGCGCGCGCTCCGGGTGCTGGTCGCCGACGACGAGAAGAACCTGCGCGAGCTGATCGTCCGCGAGCTGGGCCGGCGCGGCCACGCCACCGAGGGCGCCGAGGACGGCGTCGCGGCGCTCGCGCGCCTCCGCGCGGAGGCGTTCGACGTCGTGATCCTGGACATGAAGATGCCAGGCAAGGAGGGGATCGAGGTCCTCCGCGAGCTGCAGGAATTCCCCGAGCATCCCCAGGTGATCGTCATGACGGGCTTCCAGGAGGTGGCGACCGCCGTCCAGGCGATGAAGCTCGGCGCCTACGACTATCTCACCAAGCCGACGAAGATCGAGGTGCTCGACGTCCTCGTCAGGAAGGCGGCGGAGAAGGGGCAGCTCCTGCGCGAGAACGTCGCGCTCCGCGCGCACGCGCCCGGCGCCGAGCCCTTCGGCGGCATCCTCACGACGAGCCCGACGATGCAGGAGGTGCTGCGCATCATCGAGCGCGTCGCGCCGACCGACTCGTCGGTGCTCGTGCTCGGCGAGAGCGGCACCGGCAAGGAGCTCGTGGCCCGCGCGATCCACGAGCGCTCGGCCCGCGCGGCCCATCCCTTCGTGCCGATCCACTGCGGCGCGCTGCCCCGCGAGGTGCTCGAGTCGGAGCTCTTCGGTCACGAGAAGGGCGCGTTCACCGGCGCGGTCGGGTCGAAGCCCGGGCTGATGGAGCTCGCCGACGCCGGCACGCTGTTCCTCGACGAGATCGGCGAGATGGAGACGGAGAGCCAGGTGAAGCTCCTGCGGGTGCTCGAGGCCGGCACGTTCTTCCGTGTCGGCGGCACGCGCCCGCGGCAGATCGACGTGCGGCTCGTCGCCGCGACGAACCGGGACCTCGCCGAGGCGATCCGCGCGGGCGAGTTCCGGCAGGACCTCTACTACCGGATCAACACGATCGCCGTGCAGCTGCCGCCCCTGCGCGAGCGGCGGGAGGACGTGGCGCTGCTCGCGCGCCACTTCGTCGAGGCCAACGCCGCCTACGGCGCCAAGCGGCTGTCACCCGCCGCGCTCGCCGCGCTCGAGGGCTACGGGTGGCCCGGCAACGTGCGCGAGCTGCAGCACGTGATCGAGCGGGCCGTGATCTTGTCCAAGGACGAGGAGATCGGGCCGGCGGACTTCCCGGCCGAGGTCGTCGGCGCGTCGCGCGCGACGCCGGCGCCCGGCGGGAGTCTGGAGACGATGGAGCGCCAGCACATCGTGACGACCCTCCGCGAGGTGGGAGGGCATCGGAGCAAGGCCGCGGCGCTCCTCGGGATCGATCCCAAGACGCTCTACCGGAAGATCCTCGCCTACAAGATCACGCCGGGGGAGCTCGTCTGATCGGGCACTGTCGGGCCTTCTGCCCGATCTTCGACACGCCGGCTTTCGGAAAGTGCTTCAAAATCAGCCTTCTGACCCTTGGCATCGACGTTGCTCCTTCTACCGGCAGAACATGGGACCCCGTCCCGGAGGGAGCGACACCAAGGTGGACAGGCTGCTGCTCATCGATCAGAACCCCGCGGGTGCGCAGGCGCTCGGGCTCGAGTGCCTGGAGCGCGGCATCGGCGTAATCATCGTGGACAATCTGTGCGAGGCCGTGCGGGTCGTCGTCGACGCCGCGGTGTCGCTCATCGTCGCGGACGGCGCCCTGCTCCGGCTGACGCCGCGCGAGAACGCGATTCTGTTCGAGCGCGTGGCCCCGGGCGTGCCGGTCGTCGTGACCGTACGCGCGGACGCGCCGCTCGATCAGCGCGTCGCCTGGGAGATCGCCGGCTTCCGGGTGCTGCCCCGCCCGGTGGTCGTCGAGGAGCTGCTGGAGAAGATCGGAGTCGCGTGATGATGTCGAAGTGGCTGCTCACCGCCGTCGCGGCGGCGGTGATGTTCGGGACGACCATCGAGCTCGGGCGGGTCTCCGCCCGCCACCGGCCCGTCGCGGCGGTTCGCGCCGACCTCTACGCGCCGGAGCTGGGGCTGCCGACCGTCACCGAGGCGGGCGCGGAGCCGGCGGCCTCGACCTCGCTGACGCGCTGAGCTCGCTCGTACGGCCACGCTTGCGCCCTGTCCCGGGGCGTGTACACTGGAGCGTGTCGGCCGCATCGGCCGCACCTCGCCACCGCCGCAACGTTCTCTTCCGGTTCGCGGGGCGGGACGGGATCGGAAGAGAGGCTGTCCAGGATCGGAGGTTCCTCCATGGCGTCCAAGCTATACGTCGGCGGGCTCTCCTACTCGACCACGAGCGATGGGTTGCGTGAGTTCTTCAGCCAGTCGGGCAACGTGGCGAGCGCCACGGTCATCACCGACCGCTTTTCGGGCCAGTCGCGGGGCTTCGGCTTCGTCGAGATGGCGACGACCGAGGAGGCGCAGAACGCGATCTCCCAGCTGAACGGACGCGAGCTCGACGGCCGGCGCATCAGCGTCGAGATGTCGAACCCGCAGGGCCCGCGCACCGGCGGCGGCGGCGGCGGCGGCCGCCCCGGAGGGGGACGGCCGGGTGG
>JBOHQB010000517.1:0-2508 GCA_050731995.1 Candidatus Rokuibacteriota bacterium | reverse complement strand
CCCCCGCGCCGCCGCCCGCTGCTGTCGCGGCCGTGACGCCGGCCGCGCCGCGCGCTTCCGCGCCCGCGCCGATGCCGCCGGCCGAGCCCGTCGCGCGGCCGGTCGCGCCCGCTCGGTCTGCCGAGATCGTATCCGTCGCCGCGGCCAAGCCGCCGGCCACCGCGCTTCCCGTTGCCGTCACGCCGCCGCCGCCGCCGGCTCTTCTCACCGCGCCGCCGGCTCTCGCGCCCGCCGCGGTCGTCGTCTCGCCGCCGGCACCGCCGTCCGTCGGGGCGCCGCCGACCGTCACTGCGCCACCGCCGCCGAGCGTGGAACCTGTCAGGCCTGCGTCGCCGCCGCGTGTCGTGGCGCTGCCGCCGGCGCCCGCGCCGCCCGTCGAGATTGCGTCCTCGAGGCCGGCGCGGAGCGCGCGCGCACTCGCCGCCCGCGTGTCCTACTGGGTGCAGATCGGCGCCTTCAAGAGCGCAGAGGCGGCCACGAAGTTCGCCTCCACCGTGCGCGACCCGAAGCTCACGCTCGAGACCGGTCCCGGTTTGGTCCTGCGCGTGCTCGTCGGGCCCTTCGCCGACAGGATCGCGGCAAACTCGAAGGCGCTCGAGCTACGCAGCGTCTACGGCTACTCGACGCAGATCCACGAAGCTCCGCGCGAGTAGCCGCTACCGCGCGACCGCCGTCCAGCCTCCGCGCGCCGACGCCTCCAATACCGCATCGAGCACCGCCTGCGCCCGCACGCCGTCCTCGAGGGAGGGCGAGGGCGTCGAGCCCGTGCGGATCCCTTCGAGCAGCCGCGCGACGAGCGGCGCGATGAGCGCCTTGCCGGTGACTTCCATCTGGTCGCCCGTCGCCACCGACGCGTCCGGGACATCCGTGAGCGCCACGGGCTGAAGGGCGCCCCCGCCGTCCGTCACGCGTAGTTCGCCCTCGAACCAGCGCGGCAGCTCGCGCATCGACCGGTAGACGAGCGCGCCGTCGCTCCCGAAGACCTCGAAGGCTTGCTCGTTCATCCCGCGCGTGACGCGGCTCGCCGTGAGCGTCACGAGCGCGCCCGAGGCCGTCTCGGCGAGGACGGTGCAATGATCCTCGGTGTCCGCCAGGCGCGCGACGCCGGGCGCCGAGCGCTCGGGATACGCGACGCCGCCGCCCGCGGCCACGCGGACGATCTCACCGAGGTTCCAGCGCACGAGGTCCACGAGGTGCACGCCCATGTCGCCCATGGCGCCGTGGCCCGCCTGTGCGCGGTCGGCGCGCCACGTCCCCGGCACGTTCGGATCCGCCATCCGGGCGCCGAGCCAGCGCGCTGCCGCGTGAAAGACGCGACCGACGGCGCCGGCGGCGAGGCGCCGGTGCAGCTCCTGCATCGCCGCGGGAAAGCGCCAGTTGAATCCCGTCATCGCGACGCGGCCGTGCTTCGCCGCGGCGATCAGCATTGTCTCCGCCTCCGCCCGGGTCATCGCGACCGGCTTCTCGCAGAGCACGTGGGCGCCCGCGGCGAAGGCGCGGAGTGCGATGGCCAGGTGCGTGTGCGGTGGCGTGGCGATCACGACGATCTCCGGCCGTGCGCGGTCGAGCAGGTCCTCCCAGCGCGCGAAGACCTGCTCAATCCCGTACCGGCTCGCGATGTTCTTCGCCGCGGCCTCGTCACGCTGGCACAGGGCGACGACGCGGCAGCCGTTGGCCTGGAAGGCGGCGATGTGGGCGCGGCCGAAGCCCAGCCCGATGATGCCGATCGTCGGCGCGGATTGAGTCACGGGTGGCGTCCTCCTCGATTTCGCGGGATGATGCGGGGCCATATGGACAGCCCGCGATTCGTCACTCTGCCCGAGATTCGCCGCGAAGCAAAGCGCCGTTTGCCGATCGAGGTCTGGAACTTCGGCGAGGGCGGCTCCGAGACCGAGACGACGCTGCGCCGCAACCGGCGCGCGCTGCGACGCCTCGCGATCCGCCAGGATATCCTGGTCGACGCGCGCAGGATCGATCTCGAGACGTCCTTCTGCGGCGTCGACCTCTCCTGGCCCGTCGCCGTCGCGCCGATGGGCGGCCTCATCCTGTTCCATCCCGAGGGCGACGTCGAGATGGCGCGCGGCTGCGGCCTTGCGGACACGCTCCAGTTCCTGTCGGGCGTCACGGGCTGGCCGGTGGAGACCGTGGCCAAGGCGGGCGCGGGACCGAAGATGTTCCAGCTCTACCACGTGGGTGACCGCGCCTGGGTCGCCGACCTCCTGGCGCGCGTGGAGTCGTCCGGCTATCGCTCCGTGTGCCTGACCGTCGACACGCAGGTGTACTCGCGGCGTGAGCGTGACATCGCGGCGCGCTGGAGCCCACGCGAGGCGATGTCCAACGCGCCGAATCCGAGAGGACCCGATCCGAGCTATCCCGCGCGGCTCACGTGGGACGACGTGGACTGGCTGAAGAAGACGACGCGGCTGCCGCTCGGGCTCAAGGGGATCCTGACGGCGCAGGACGCCCGGCGGGCGGTCGACCACGGCGTCGAGATCGTCTGGGTGTCCA
>JBOHQB010000516.1:0-3030 GCA_050731995.1 Candidatus Rokuibacteriota bacterium | reverse complement strand
GCGGCGTGTTCGACCTCGGGATGCTCACGGTCACCGAGATCACCCGCATCTCGCGCTACAACGACTGCATGACGTCCAAGGGGTACGTGAAGTCCTGATGCGCGCCGCGTTCTACGAGGGCGCCGGCGCCTTCCGCACGGGCGACGCGGCCCGACCCCTGCCGGCCTCCGACGAGACGCTGCTGCGCGTCCGGCGCGCCGGCATCTGCGGCACCGACCTGCACATCTTCCAGGGCCACCTCGACCACCGCGTGCCGAAGGGCGGCGTCATCGGCCACGAGACGTTCGCCGAGGTCGCCGAGGCCGGACCCGGCAGCGGCTTTCGCGCGGGCGACCGTGTCGTCGTCGAGCCGCTCAGTGTCTGTGGGACGTGCCGCGCGTGCCGGATGGGCGCCGACTACATCTGCTACGGCCTCAAGGTCTTCGGCGTGGACCTGCCGGGCGGGATGCGCGAGTACTGGGCCGCGCCGACAGCGCGCCTGATCCGCGTGCCCGACGCGCTCGGCGACGACGCGGCGGCGATGATGGAGCCGCTGGCGATCGCCGTCCACGACGTGCGGCGCGCGGCGGTGAAGGCGGGCGACACGGTGCTGGTTCTCGGCGGCGGCCCGATCGGCGCCCTGATCGCGCTCGTCTGCCGCGGCCGCGGCGCGCGCGTCGCCGTGGCCGAGGTGAACCCGTTCCGCCTCGACCTCCTCGGTCGCTACGGCCTCCAGACGGTGCGCGGCGACGGCGACGTCGTCGCCTTCGCGGAGGACTGGACCGCCGGCACGGGCGTCGACGTCGCGTTCGAGGTCACCGGCAATCCGGTCGCGGCGCGCGTGGTCACGGACGTCGTGCGCGTGTGGGGCACGATCTCCATGGTCGCGATCCACGCCGAGCCCGTCCCGTTCAGCCTGTACCGCATGTTCGCCCGCGAGCTCACACTCCACGGCAGCCGTCTCTACACGCGCGACGACTGGCAGGAGGCGATCCGACTCGCGGCGACGAAGGCCATCGACGTGACGCCGCTCGTGAGCCGCGTGATCCCACTCGACTCGCTCGCCGACGGCATGCGCGAGGCGCTCGCGGGCGGGCCCGTGATGAAGGTCCTCGTCGACGTCACCCGATGAGGCTGCTCTCGCTCACCCGCAAGCAGATCCTCCTCGGGGTCCTCGCGGCCGTCCTCGTCCTCGGCACGGTCGTCATCGCGGTCCTGCCGATCGTCATCCGGAGCGTGGCCGTGGACCGCCTGGCGAGGCTGACGGGGCGTCCGGTGGCGCTCGCCGACGTGGACCTGAACCCGTTCACGCGGCGGCTCGTCCTCACGAAGTTCCGGCTCGGCCAGAAGACCGGACCGGCCGCGGCGCTGGCGTTCGAGCGGCTCGAGGTCCGGCTCGGCTTCCTCCCGCTGCTCCGCGGCGAGATCCTCGTGCACGAGCTGACGCTGGAGACTCCCACGATCCGCGTCACGCGTACGGATTCCGGGACCTTCGACTTCGACGACCTTCTCGCCCTGGTCCCGCACGCCGATCCGTCGAAGCCCAAGGCGAAATCGACCCAGATCGTGAGCGTCGGCGCGCTCGCGGTGCGCGGACTGACGGTCGTCGCGCGCGACCTCGCCGTCACACCGGCTGCCGAGTGGCGCGTCGAGAGCCTCACGCTGGAGGCGCGCAACCTCACCACGCGCGCGGGGGCCGCGCCCGGTCAGGTCGGCGCAAGCCTCAAGCTGAACGGCACGGCGATCGCGCTCAAGGACGGGGCCGTCGGCTTCACGCCGCTCCGGGTGTCGGGCCGGGTGAGCGTGGGCGGGTTCGACCTCGCCCTCGTCCGTCCGTACGTGCCCGGCACGATCGCCGCCGTCCCCGCGAAGGGCCGCCTCAGCGTCGGCCTCACCTTCGCCGTCGAGCGGAGCGACGCGGGCCTCACGAAGCTCGGCGCCTCGGGCGACGTGGGCTTCGAGGGCTTCCAGGCGTTCCGGCGCGACGTGACCGAGCCGTTCCTCACGATTCCGAAGCTCGCCGTCGCGATCAGGGAGGCGGACCTCGTCAAGCGCGCGTTCACGTTCGCCTCCGTGGACATCGACGGGCTCGACGCGCGCGTGACGCGCGATCCCCAGGGCCGGCTCGACGCACTGAACCTCGTCGCCGCGGGCCAGGCCGTCGCCGCACCGGCCGCTGCCGCACCGGCCGCCGAGACGCCGGCCGTGCCCCTCGCCGTCACGCTCGAGTCGATCGCACTGCGCGGCGCGCGGTTCACGCTCACCGACCAGACGCTGACGCCCGCGGTGACGCTGGCGGTGACCAGCGTGACGGCGACGATCCGAAACCTCACGTGGCCGAATACCAGGCCGCTGACCTTCGATGTCGCGCTGGGCCTGCCGACCTCGGGGAGCATCACGGCCAAGGGCCGGGCGACGCTGCAGCCGCTCGACCTCGACATCACCTCGTCCATGCGCGACGGCGCGCTGTCGCCCTACCAACCCTATCTGCCCATCAAGGCGCGCCTCGACGCCCGCTTCAGCGCCGACAGCCGTTCGCGGATCTCGAGCAAGGGCGGGCGCGTCACGGTCGCGTCGAAGGGCCGGTCCGCGATCGACGCGCTCGTCATCCGCGATCCCGACGCCGCGGCCGACGCGCGGCCGCCCGTCAAGATCGAGCGGATCGAGATCGTGGGGCTCGACTTCGCGTGGCCGGGCTTCGCGAAGGTCGACACGCTCACGATCACGAAGCCCGAGCTACAGCTCGAGCGGAATCAGCACGGGGTGCTCAACCTCCGCGATCTCTTCGGCCCGCCCCGGACGCCACCGGCATCGCCTGCCGCGCAGGTACCGGCCGCGACGCCGGCGGCGACGGCACCGCCCGATACGGCGCCCGCAGCGCCGCCCTTCGCCGTCAGCCTCGAGTCGGTCGCGCTGCGCGGCGCGGACCTCGTCTTCGCCGACCAGGCGGTGACGCCCGCGACGACGCTCGCGGCGACGGACGTGACGGCGACGCTCCGCCACGTCACCTGGCCGAACACCCGGCCGCTCACCTTCGACGTCGCGTTCGGC
>JBOHQB010000515.1:0-25918 GCA_050731995.1 Candidatus Rokuibacteriota bacterium | reverse complement strand
AGCCGTTCAAATAGTTCAAAACGTTCAAGTAGTCTGAGGATTTTAACGGTTTGAACGATTTGAACGGCTTGATCGTTTTGAACTTCATGTTTTCCCGCACAACTTTTTCGCCACCGTCACCACCGACTCGGCCGTCGGCACGGTTTGATCTTCGAGCACCGGCGAGAACGGCACGGGCACGTCCATGGCGCCGATGCGCTTGACCGGCGCGTCCAGGTGATAGAAGGCGCCGTCCGCAATGACCGACGCGATCTCCGCGGTGACGCCGTAGCGCTCGTAGCCCTCGTCCACCACGATGGCGCGCGAGGTCTTCTTGGCCGAGTCGATCAGCGCCTGCTTGTCGAGCGGCCAGGTCGTCCGCGGGTCGATCACCTCGGCGCTGATGCCCGCCTCCTCCAGCATCCTGGCGGCGCCCAGCGCGACCGTCACCATGCTGCTCGTCGCGACGATGGTGATGTCCTTCCCCTCGCCCTTGATCTCCGCGACGCCGAACGGGATCGTGTAGTCCTCGGCGGGCACCGGGCCCTTCACCCGGTACATCATCTTGTCCTCGAAGATGACGACGGGGCTGTCGTCGCGGATCGCGGTCTTCATCAGCCCCTTGGCCTCGTAGGGCCCGGAGGGCAGCGCAACCTTGAGGCCGGGGATATGGCTCACCCAGGCGTGAAGCGACTGCGAGTGCTGCGCGGCCGAGCGGCGCGTGGCGCCCAGCGTGGTCCGGAAGACGATCGGCACCTTGATCTTCCCGCCCGACATGTAATGGACCTTCGCGGCCTGGTTCACCATCTGGTCCATCGTCAGTGTGATGAAGTCGCCGAACATCACGTCGACGATCGGACGCATGCCGGTCATCGCCGCGCCCACGCCGATGCCGGCGTAGCCAGGCTCGGAGATCGGGGTGTCGATGACGCGATCGGTCCCGAATTCCTGCACGAGCCCGGTCAGCGTCTTGAAGGGATGGCCGGCCTCCGCGACGTCCTCGCCGATGAGGAACACACGCGGGTCGCGCCGCATCTCCTCTGCGATCGCTTCCTTGACCGCCTCGCCGTACGTCAGCTCACGCACTGCCGTGTCAGGCGTCGCCATGCCCACCTCGACCGCCATCGCTTTCCTCCCGCCGCCCGGAAGTCTCTGGAAGGATACACCCTCGCTCGTTGACACGGGCGGGCTGCCTGCCTACTGTAGCCGCACCGGTCACCGCCGGTGGAGGCGCGCATGGCTGACACGCGGATCGCCCTGAGAGACCCCGACCGCTTCAAGGACCCGGCGAACCTCACGTGGGAGCGCTACGTCGCGCTCCAGGCACGCGAGCGCGAGCGATACCTCGCCGAGCGCGCCACGATTCCCGACGACGCCCTCGCGTACCGGACGGTGAGTCCCCGCTATCTGGAGCGCGCCATCGATCAGTTCGCCAACAACTACTACTCCGAGCTGTCCGCCACGCATTACATCGCGACGGCGGCGGCCAACGCGCCGTTCGACGAGCTCAAGAAGTGCTGTCTCTTCCAGGTCGCCGACGAGCAGCGCCACCTCGAGATGGATCGCGAGGTGTTCGAGCGCGCGGGCATCCCCGAGCGCGACTGGCTGCCGGCCTGGGAGGCGCCGGGCACGACCTGTCGCTTCTTCCGTCACGTGCTCGAGCTGGAGGACACCTTCGAGATCCTGGTCAAGGCGAACTTCGTGGCCGAGGGGGCGGCTGGACCGGGCACCTTCGCGGTCCTCGCCGACGGCGCCGAGGCGCGCGGCGATCTCTTTTCGGCCGTCAACCACCGCGCGCGGGTCCGCGACGAGACGCGCCACATCAGCTTTGCGCGGGCCCTCGTCAAGGCGCTGATCGATGACGACCCGGCCAACCTCGACGTGATCCAGCGGTGGCAGGACGAAAGCCTTCAGCTCTTCGTGGAGGTCGCGCGGGGCGGCGAACGGCGAGAGTGGTGGGAGGGTTTCCTCGGCTCGTACTACAAGATTGCGCTGCCCCTCGGGCTGCGCCCGACGCCGCTGCCTCTCGCCTAGGCCAGCAGGTCGCCCGCTCGGTCAGTCGAGCGCCACATAGAGCTCCCCGCGCTCCTCACGGAGCCGATACGCTTTCAGTCCCGTCTCGGCCTCGCCCATCGGCGCGCCGGTCTTGAGGTCGAACTGCCACATGTGCTCGAGGCAGGTCAGGATGCACCCATCGTGAATGCCCTGCTCGAGCGGGATGGCCTCGTGCGGGCACAGCGGCTGATACGCGACGAACGCGTCGCCCGCGTGCGCGATGAGGACATGCGTCCCGTCCACCGCGAACTCCTTCATGCCGTTCGCCGGCACCTCGTCTGCTCGGCACACCCGCCTCCAGCCCGGCCCCTGGAGCTCGGCCGGCGCGGAGACCGGCGCCGTGGGTGTGGTCTTCGCCCCGACGTCGATCTTGTTCGCGCCGCGCACGTCGGGAGCGTACCGCAGCCGCTCGACGGGATAGCCGCCGATGATGTGTGAGGTGAGGATCTCGTCCAGATCCGACTCCTGCACGCCCGCGTACCAGACGTTCTCGGGATAGACGACGATCATCGGCCCGTGGCCGCACTGCGAGAAGCACCCCGACTTGTTGATGCGCACATCCGCCTGCCGGCCCGCCTTCTGCGCGCCCGCGCGGAGGATCTTCACGAACTTCTCGGTGTCACCCTGCGTCGGACACGTCTCGCCGGCGGTGCAGACGAACACGTGACGATCGTACTGGGCCATCGTCGCTCCTCTCGACTAGCGCATGGGGATCAACGCACGCTCAGCTGAACTTATCGTAACGGATGTCGGCGGGCGGCAGCCGCGCCTCGCGCAGCAGGAGACGCAGGCTCGCGTCCACCATCGGCGGGGGTCCCGCGACCCAGGCGCGGACGTCGGCGTAGCGCCCCTTCATGCGCTCGCCCGCCACCGCGTGGACGAAGCCGCGCGCGAACGCGAAGTTCGGATAGGCGTCGGCCAGCGAGGCCGGAACGTCCTCGTCGGAGAGCGCCACGGTCATCGAGAGCCGTGCCGGAAACTTCGCGCGGAACGCGTCCAGCTCGTCGAAGAAGAAGGCGTCCTGCGCGGTACGGACGCCGAAGAAGACGTGACCGTCCCACGCCGCGAAGTGACCTTCCCGGCAGGCCAGCGACAGGATCGACATCATCCCGGCGATCCCGCTTCCGCCGGCGACGCAGAGCACGTGCTTTGTCACGTCCGGATGGAACGTCGCGCGACCGAGGGGAGCGAAGAGGCCGAGCCGCGTGTCCTGGACACCGTCGACGTCATCGCCGAAGAGCCACCCGCTTACGGCTCCGCCCGGCTTCTTCTTCACCACGAACGACAGCTCCTCGGCACCGCGCTCGAAGTTGACCATGGAGTAGGCGCGCGCCCCGGCGATGCCCGGCACGCTGAGGAGCGCGAACTGGCCCGCGGCGAAGTCGAGCGGCGCGTCGATCTCGACGTCGAACGCGGCGACGTCATGCGTCAGCCGCCGGAGCCCGCGCACGACGCCGATGAGCGCGCGCGGCGCGGACGTGTTCGGCTCGCTCGGCTTGAGTGTGCCGACCTCCAGCGCGCAGTCGTCGTGAGCGACGCTCTGGCACGTGAGGAATTCGGCCTCGGTCTTGAGATATCGTCCGCCGGGCGCGTCGGGCCACTCGCTCTCGGTGCGCCCGCTCACGAGCCTCGCCTTGCACGTGCCGCACGTGCCCGTGGCGCACTCGTAGGGGAGCTCGACACCGCTTCGGAGACCGGCGTGGAGGATCTTCTCCCCGCGCTCGCACTCGAAGTCGCGTGTCCCGTTCTTGGCGTTGACGACGACCCGCATGCGCATATCCTATCGCAGCCGCACGAGCCCCGTCATGACGCCCGCAGCCCCGGAAGCACCCCCGGTCTCCTCCGCCCAGAAATGGGCGATCACCCTCACGGTCATGGTCGTGGCCTTCATGCAGATCCTCGACACGAGCGTCACCAACGTGGTCCTCCCGCATCTGCAGGGATCGATGTCGGCGGGGCTGGACGAAGTCTCCTGGGTGATCACCTCGTATCTCGCCGCCAACGCGGTGGTCATCCCGGCCACCGGATGGCTGGTCGGGCTGTTCGGGCGGAAGCGCTTCTTCCTGATCTGCACGACGCTGTTCGTCGTCAGCTCGTTCATCTCCGGCGCCGCCCCCGACCTGACCACGCTGATCGTGGCCCGCATCTTCCAGGGCCTCGGCGGCGGCCCGATCATCCCGCTCTCGCAGGCGATCCTCTGGGAGATCTTTCCGTTCCACCAGCGCGGCCTGGCGATGGCGATCTGGGGACTCGGGTTCATCCTCGGGCCGATCCTGGGGCCGACCGTCGGCGGTTATCTCGCCGACGAGTGGTCATGGCGCTGGATCTTCTACATCAATCTGCCCGTCGGGATCGTCGGCTTCCTCATGGCGAGCGCCTTCTTGTTCGACTCGCCGTTCCGGCACAGAGCCACGCGGGTCGACTGGTGGGGGCTGGGCCTGATGATCGCGGGCTTCGGCTGCCTGCAGCTCGTGCTCGACCGGGGCGAGCGGGAGGACTGGTTCGATTCGTCGGTGATCGTGACGCTGGCGATCATCGCCGTCTGCGCGCTGACCGGTTTCCTGATCCGTGAGCTGACGGCCGCCGACCCCATCCTGGACCTCACCGTCTTCGCCGACCGCAACTTCGCCGCGGGCGCCACACTGATCGCGATCGTCGGCTTCGGCATGTTCTCGGGCATACTGCTCGTCGCCGTCTTCTCGCAGAAGCTCCTCGGCTACGACGCGTGGACCTCGGGCCTCGTGCTGGCGCCGGGGGGGCTCGGCAACATCTGCTCGCTCTTCGCCTCGGGGATCGTCACCCGCGTCGACCAGCGATTGATGCTCGGCTTCGGCTGCCTGCTCAACGCCGCGAGCCTCTACATGATGACCTCGCTCACGCTCGGGATGGACTACTGGGCCCTGGCGCTGCCGCGCTTCATCCAGGGGTTCGCGGTCGGCTTCATCTTCGTGCCGCTCTCCACGCTCGCGCTGGCCACGATCCGGCTCGACAAGCTCGTCAACGCGACCGCCGTGTACGGCATGCTGCGCAACGTCGGCGGCAGCGTGGGGATCGCGGTGGTGACGACGCTGCTCGCCCAGCGGAGTCAGTTTCACCAGACCACGCTCGCGAGCCACATCCACGTGTGGAACCCGGATGTACATGCGCGTCTGGCGAAGTGGACGAGCCACTTCGTGGCCATGGGCAGTGACGCCTTCACCGCCGAGAACCGGGCGGTGGCGATGCTCTATCGCGAGACGGTGACGCAGGCGCAGCTGCTGGCCTACGCCGACGACTTCTGGCTCCTCGCGGTGATGTTCACGGCGGTCCCGCTGCTCCTTCCGTTCATGCGCCGCATCCGCCTGGAGCGGCCGCCCTCTCGGGTGACCTGAGCCCGAGGGGGGCGGTAGCGCGTGTCCTCGCGGCCCGGACGGGGAAACATCCAGGTCGCCACGCCCATCACGAGCATGATCATGAAGCCGACCAGCAGCAGGTGCGCGTGGGCGGTGATGAACAGCCGCGGCGGATAGGCGCCGAGCAGGAACTCGCCGACGATGATCCAGCCGCCGACGAGCAGGGCGGCGACCAGAAAGGCGAAGGCGGCACGGCGTGTCAGTGCAAGAGCCTGGGCATGACCTCGTCGGCGAACCGTCGCATCGTGCGCTCGACCTCGTGCCGCGGCAGCACGTTTCCCTGGTCGAACCAGGCGATGATCTGCGAGAGTCCGAACTCGTCGCGAACGGCCTGCAGCCGGTCGACGACCTCCGCGGTGTCGCCGAAGACGGCGTGATCTCGGCAGAACTTCTCGTAGGGGAGGTTCCGGACGTTCTCCTCGATCGTCTTGAGACGTGGCAGGTGCTCGCCGTACGATTCCGGCACCTGCGAGAAGATCGTCTGGAGGTTCCGGTAGTACTTGAGCACGCCGGGCCGCATCGCGTCCCGCGCGGCGCCGCTCGTGGCTCCCACGTGGACGGGCAGCATCAGCGCCATCTGGTCGCTCTGCCACGCGTGACCGGCGCGGGCCAGACGATCGCGGTAGAGCGACATGCACTCTCGGAGCTGCGGCAGCGGCGTGGTCGTCGTCCCGGAATAGATCGGCAACCCGGTACCGCCGATGTGGGCGAAGCTCTCTGCCGTGTGGACGGCGACTCGGATCGGCGGGTGAGGCCGCTGCAGCGGCTTCGGCACCACGGCGATCTCTTCCACGTCGTGAAACGTGCCGCGATAGCTGAACCGGTCCTTCGTCCACGCGAGCCGGATGATCTCGAGTGCCTCGTCGAAGCGGGCGCGGTTCTCGGCCGAGGGAACGCGAAACCCGTGGAACTGGCTGGGGATCGAGCCGCGGCCGACGCCGAACTCGAGCCGGCCGCCCGACAGGACGTCGGCCGTCGCGGCCTGCTCCGCGCAGATCAGCGGATGCTGGAGCGGCAGCAGCGTGACGGCGGTCCCGATGCGGATGCGCCGCGTGCGCTGGGCGATCACCGGCACCATCATGAGCGGGTTCGCCAGGAGCGAGAAGGCGCCGCCGAAGTGCAGCTCCGCCAGCCAGGCCACGTCGAAGCCGAGCGCTTCGGCCAACTCGATGAGATCGAACATCTCGGCGTAGCGCTCGGCGTGCGTCTGCCCGTCGGCTTCCGGCGCCTGGAAGAAGACGCCGAACTTCACTGGGCCACGGTCGGCTCGCCGACGAGCGTCGTGCGGCGCACGTCGCGGGGCTCGTTGGGCGGGAAGGGCCGGGCGCGGTGCATCGTGCGCCTGTTGTCCCACATGACAAGGTCGCCGACCCGCCACCGGTGGGCGTAGACGAACTGCCGCTGGGTCGCGTGCTCGACGAGGTCGCGCAGGAAGGCGCGCGCCTCCGGCACGGGCCAGCCGACGATGCCGCCCGCGTGGGAGGCGAGGTAGAGCGACTTGCGCCCCGTGGATGGGTGGACGCGCACGAGGCGCTGGCGCACCGGCTTGAAGCGCTCGCGCTCCTCGTCGGTGAAGTCGGTGAAGCCGAGCTGCTGGCGCGAGAAGAGCTGCGAGTGCTCGGCCACCAAGTCTTCGGCCTCGGCCCGGGTTTCGGCGTCGAGGGCCTCGTACGCCGCGCGCATGTCGGCGAACTCGGTGTTGCCGCCCTTCGACGGGATGCTGCGGGCGTGGAGCAGCGAGTACTTCGCCGGGATCACCTTGAACGAGCTGTCGGAATGCCAGAGGCGATTGCCGAGGGCGAAGAGCCGCCGCCGGTCGTCGCGCGCGAAGACCTGGTTGTGCTGGTCGAGGTTGGACACGTCGGCGAAGGTCGTCGGCAGGCGGTACTCGTCCGGCGCGCGCAGGCTCGTGCCGATCGCGCGCTCGATCTCGCCGAGGCTGCGGGTGAAGGCGAGCTGCTGCGCGTCGTCGAGCTTCTGGTCGTGGAAGACCAGCACGGCGTACTGGTCCATGCCCGCGTGGATCGCCGCCACCTCGCCCAGGGACAGCGGCCGGGTCAGGTCGACGCCCTCCACTTCGGCGGCGAAGCACGGGCCGACCTGGCGGGTCTCGAAGGACACGGGTCGTCAGCCTTTCAGGAAGGCATTCAGGTCCGGCGTGGCGACAGTGCGCTCTAGGTAGCCGAACGTGCCCTTGTCCTTCACCTCGCGCGCGGCCTCGAGGAGCCCGGTCATCGCCGTGCGATAGAGCGAGGTCGCGAGGCTGATCCGCCGCACGCCCGCCGCCGCGAGCTCGGCGACCGTGAACGACTTGCCCTTGATGCCGGCCATGAAGTTGACCGGCTTCGACACCGCCCCGCAGACGGCGCGGACCGCCGCGAGGTCTGGCAGGCCGGGCGCCATGAGGACGTCGGCGCCCGCCTTCTCGAAGGCCTGCAACCGCTTGATCGTGTCGTCCAGGCTCGGATTGCCGCGCAGGAAGTTCTCCGTGCGCGCCGTCAGCGTGAACGGAACGCCGGCGGAGCGCGCTGCCTGGACCGCCGCCGCCACGCGCTCGGTCGCCTGCCCGATGTCGTAGAGCGGCCTGTCCTTGTCGCCGGTCGCATCCTCGATCGAGCCGCCCACGAGGCCGACGGCGGCCGCGAGCCGGATCGTCTGCGCCGCCGCGTCGGGCGCGTCGGCGAAGCACTTCTCGAGATCCGCGGAGACGGGAAGCTCGGTCGCCTCCACGATGGCGCGCGCGTGCGCGAGCGCTTCGTCACGCGTGACCTGGCCGTCGCGCCGGCCGAGCGTGCCCGCGCACGCGCCGCTCGAGGTCGCCAGCGCCTGGAAGCCGAGCGCCGCGAGGATGCGCGCGGAACCCGCGTCCCAGGGGTTCGCGATGACGAACGCGCCCGGCCCGTTGTGCAGCGCGCGGAACCGGGCGGCCTTGTCGGTCTGGCTCACTGGCATGAGACGCCTCCGTCACGCATAGACGTCCTCGTCCACCTGGCTCGCGTCCGGGTAGGGCGCCGCTAGCGCGTACTGCGCGCCGTTGTCGATCTCCGCCTTCACGTCGGTCTGGATGCGCTCGAACGTGCTCGCGTCGGCGAGCTTCTGAGCCGTGAGGCGCTCGGCCAGCGTCTGGAGCGGATCGTGCTTCGACATCCACTCCTTCTCCTCTTCGCGCGTCCGGTACTCGCGGTTGACGTCGCCGACGTGGTGGCCGTAGTAGCGGTAGGTCTTGCACTCGAGAAACGCCGGCCCTTCGCCCCGCCGCGCGCGCTCGACGAAGCGCTTCATGGTCGCGTGGACCTCCAGGACGTCCTGACCGTCCACGCTCTCGGCGTGGACGCCCACGGCTCGGGGGCGCGCGAGGATTTCGCCGGCGATCGTCTCGCCGCAGGGCGTGTACTCCCCGTAGAGATTGTTCTCGCAGACGTAGATGACGGGCAGCTTCCAGAGCGCCGCCATGTTCATCGACTCGTAGAGGACGCCCTGGCCGAGCGCGCCGTCGCCGAAGAAGCACACGGCGACCTGGCCGCTGCCGCGCATCTTGGCCGACAGCGCGGCGCCCGTCGCGATGCCGGCGGAGCCGCCGACGATGGCGTTGGCGCCGAGGTTGCCCGTCTCGGGGTCGGCGATGTGCATTGAGCCGCCCTTGCCGCGGCAGTAGCCCGGCTCCTTGCCGAGGAGCTCGGCGAACATCCGGTTGACCGTGGCGCCCTTGGCGAGGCAGTGGCCGTGGCCACGGTGGGTGCTCGTGATGAAGTCGTCCTTGCGCAGCGCCTCGCAGACGCCGACCGCGACGGCTTCTTCGCCGACGTACAGGTGCGCCAGGCCCGGCATTTTCGCGCCCTTGTACAGCTCGTTCACCTGCTCTTCGAAGGCGCGAATCTTGGCCATCTGGCGGTACATGTGGAGGTGCTGCTCCAGCTCCATCCGCGGCTCGATCTTCGGAGTCGTCATCGCCATGCCCCTTCGCCTCACCGGGTCTCTTTCGTCACTCGCCAGAAGGTACATCGCGAAGGTGCCGCAGGCAACGACTGAGGTTCTCGCGCACATGGCGTGACGCGGTGCTAGCGTGTTCGACGGTGTGCACGCCTATCCTCTGAAACTTCGGCCCATCGCGCTCGCCGTTAGCTTCTTGCTGGGCTGCCTTGCCCACGGCGTGGCCGCCGAGGCCCAGCCAGCCATCAGCGTCAGCGCCACCGTCGTGCCGCCAGGCGGCTCCATCACCGTGACGTTGACGAATAGCCCAGGCAACCGAACGGACTGGCTCGCCCTGTTCAGCGGCGGTGCGCCGGACGATAGCACCGGCCAGATCCAGTACGTGTCCTAGCCCCTCCCGAAGACTATGCCCACCGCCCGTTTCCGCGACGGCTTCGGCTGCGCGCTGGACTAACCCGAGCCGACCGCCCGCCGCAACGCCGTCACGAAGCGGTCCCCGAACGTCTCCAGCTTCCAGTCGCCGACGCCTTTGACTTCGCGAAACTCGTCCAGCGTGCGCGGGCGCACCCGCGCCATGTCCCGCAGTGACGCGTCGGAGAAGATCAGGTACGGCGGCACGCCGCGCTCCTCCGCCACCCTCCGCCGTAGCGCGCGCAGGATCTCGAAGATCTCCGAATCCGACACGCCGGAGGCATCGGCCGACCCCGCGCCGCGCGACTCCGACGCCACGCCGGGCATCCGGCTCGCCGGCGCCGCCATCGCGGTCGTCAGAGGCGCCGCCGCGGCTTCGCCGCGCAGGACAGCGCGACCGGCCTCGGTGACGAGTAGCGTCGGATACTCGTCGTCGGAGCGGGCGAGCAAACCCTGAGCCGTGAGCTGATCGATCCACGCGCGGACCTGCGACTTTTTCTCGCCGCGCAGGCTGCCATACGCGGTGAGGCGGTCGTGGCCGAGGTGGCCGATGCGACCGGTGCCGGCCCCGCAAAGCACGTCGGCAACATGGGTGGCGCCGAAGCGCCCCCGCAGCTCGGCGGCGCCGTTGAGGATCTTGGCGATGATGGCGGCGGTGTCCGTTCCCTGCACCGTCTCCGCCAGGCACACGTCGCACGCGCCGCAGTTGGCGACGTCGTACGGCTGGCCGAAGTACGCGACGAGGGCCTTGTGGCGGCAGAGCGCGTCCTGACAGAAGGCGTACATCTCTCCCAGCTTGCGCAGCGCGCCGGGCGGGGGCGGATCGCCGAGGACGGATTTCCAGAGGCCATAGTCGGAGCCGCTGTGCAACAGCAGGCATTCGGCTTCGAGGCCGTCGCGGCCGGCCCGGCCCGCCTCCTGCTGATAGTGCTCGAGCGACTTCGGCATGCCCGCGTGCACGACGTACCGCACGTTGGAGCGGTCGATGCCCATGCCGAACGCCACCGTGGCCACCACGATGTCGGCGCGCTCGTTGACGAATGAATCTTGATGTTCGCGCCGCACGTCGTCCGCCAGTCCGGCGTGATACGGGACGGCCTTCAGCCCGCGCCGCGTGAGGGCGGCCGCGAGCTCGTCCACCTCCGCGCGGCGGATGCAATAGATGATGCCGGCCTGGTCGCGATGGCGGGCGATGGCGGCCAGCACCTGCGCGAGGCGGTCCCCGCGCGGCCGCACACGATACACGAGATTCGGCCGGTCGAAGGAGCCCACGAGCACGACGGGATTCGTGAGATGCAGCTCGACGATGATGTCGCCGCGCACCTGGGGTGTTGCCGTCGCCGTGTAGGCGTGCACGGCGAGGCCGGGGAAAGTCGCACGCAGCATGCGGAGCTGCCGGTACTCCGGACGGAAGTCGTGGCCCCACTGGCTGATGCAGTGCGCCTCGTCCACCGCGAAGAAGGCCGGGTTCGCGCGCGCGAGGCGCTCCGCGAAGCCCTCCATCACCAGGCGTTCCGGCGCCACGTAGAGCAGATGGTAACGGCGCGCGTCGAGGCCGGCGAAGACCTCCGCGCGCTCCTTCGCCGTCTGGCTGCTGTTGAGAAGGGCGGCCGACACGCCCGCCTCGCGCAGACCGTCCACCTGGTCCTTCATGAGCGCGATCAGCGGCGAGACGACGACGGCGAGGCGTCCGAGGTGCGCGGCGGGCGCCTGGTAGCAGAGCGACTTGCCGCCGCCCGTCGGCAGCACCACGAGCGAGTCGCGCCCCTCGAGAATGGCGCCGATGGCCTCGCCCTGCAGCGGAAGGAAGCGGTCGTAGCCCCAGACGCGCCGAACGGTCTCGTGGACGAACTCAGACTGGACGATACCGCGATCATAGCCGAAGGCAGCTCACCCGCGTCAACGTCCGGGATCGCAGACGCCTGCCCGTCGGCCTTGACCCGCGGGGCGACGCGGTGCTACGTGTTCGACGGTGTGCACCGGATTGAGTGCGGGCGCGGTGAGACTGAGCCCCGGGTCGTTCCCGTGGTCGGGCGCCGGTCTTCCCTAGCGGACATTGAGCGCCACGTCGCCGGCCGTCGTCGAAGCGATCGACGGGCTCCTGCCGCCGCTCCTCGGCGCATTCGAGCGCGTGGAGTGGGTGCAACGGCACCTCTATCCGCCGCTCGCCGAGCGGCTTGCGGAGCAGCTGGCTCCGGTGACCAACGCCTTGGGCGCGCCACTGCGCGACTTCGAAGCGCTGGCTTGGCCGGACGAGCTCCGCTTCATGCGGGATCGGCTCGTCGAGGTGGCGCGACAGACCCTCGAGCTCGTCGCCGCGTTCGTCGAGGCGTCACGCGCGCCCGGCGAGCCGATCGGCCTCTACCGCGCGCTGCGCCGCTTCGCGCGGGTGCAGGAGGCGCTCTACCCGCTGGCGCCGGTGCTCGCCCCGGTCAGTCAATGGTTTCTCGAGCCGATGCGGCGCGCCGACGACGATCTCGTGGAGCGGCTGCGCGACGCGGCCATGCGCGACGACGATCGCCGGGTCGGCGTCCTGCACGCGGGCAACGAGCGTGGCGAGCGGGGCGGCTTCTCGCTCTACGTCCCGGAGCAGTGGGACGGCGCGACGCCGCGTCCGTTGGTCGTCGCGCTCCATGGCGGCCACGGGCACGGGCGCGACTTTCTCTGGGTCTGGCTGCGTGAGGCGCGCTCGCGCGAGCTGCTGCTGCTCGCGCCGACGTCGCGGGATCGCACGTGGTCGATCATGGGCGGCGCCGACGCCGACGCGGCCGCGCTGCGGGAGGCCGTGGAGTCCGTGGCCGAGCGCTACCCGGTCGACCCCACGCGTGTGCTGCTGACGGGGATGTCCGACGGCGCCACCTACGCGCTCCTCTGCGGGCTCCGCGACGGGATGCCGTTCACGCATCTGGCGCCGGCGTGCGGCGTGCTGCACCCGTCACTGCTCGCCAGCGGCGACCTCGCGCGGGCGCGCGGCCGGCCGATCTACCTCGTCCACGGCGCGCTCGACTGGATGTTCCCGGTGTACACGGCGCACATGGCGCGCGAGGCACTCGAGACCGCCGGCGCCCGGCTCGTCTACCGCGAGATCGCGGATCTGTCCCACACCTATCCGCGCGACGAGAACGCGAAGATCCTCGACTGGCTGACCGCGCCCGTCTGACGCGGGCTACGCCGACTGATCGGCAGCTACGCGGCTCCCGGCGTGATCATCGTCTTCACGCCGCGTCCGGCCGTGGCGTGGGCGAACGCGTCTTCGATTCGCTCGAGCGGGAACCGCGCGGTGACCAGGGACTTCACGCCGAGCTTCGGCATCAGCGCGAGCGCGCGGCGGAACGCGCCGCCCCGGCCGAAGGCACCGTGGAGCGTGATCTCGCGGAAGTGGACGTCAAAGAGATCGAGCGGCAGCCGGCTGCCCTTGGGGTTGACGCCGACGAGCTGGACGATGCCGGTGGGCCGTACCAGCGCGAGCGCTTCGGCGACGAGATCCGGCTTGCCCACGGCTTCGCACACGACGTCCGCGCCGCGGCCGCCGGTGAGCGCCCGGACGCGCTCGCGCAGACTCTCGGTCGTGGGATCGATCACGACGGAGGCGCCGAGACGCTTCGCCCTCGCGCGCCGCTCCTCGATCGGGTCGGAGAGAATGAGCCGCCGGGCGCCGCGACGGCGCGCCAGGACCATCGTGAGCAGCCCCATGATGCCGCCGCCGATCACCAGCACGGTCGCGCCGCGGGGCATGCGGAACTGTTCGAGGTTCGCCAGGCAGCACGCGGCCGGCTCGGTCAGCGCTGCCGTCAGGGGATCGAGCCCGCGCGGCAGGGGGTGCAGGCAGGAGACGGGCAGCACCACGCGCTCGGCGAACCCGCCGACACGCGTGCAGCGGGGGCACTGGGAAACGCGCCGCTCCTTGCACTCGGCGCACGCGCCACAGCCGTACGAGGGCTCGCACGCGACGGGCTTGCCGATCAGGCGACGGCTGATGCCGCGCCCCACGTCCTGCACGAGGCCGGTGTACTCGTGCCCCATGACGAGCGGCGGCGTCCACGGAAACAGGCCCTGCGTCGCGTGCACGTCGGTGCCGCAGATGCCGGCCGCGCGGATCGCGACCAGCGCCTGACCGGGCCCGGGCGCCGGCTCGTCCACCTCGTCGATGGTGAAGCGGGCTCCGCCGCGCCACGTCGCGAGCTTCATCGGGCTGGCCCCTGCACCGAGAGCTTCTCGTACAGCGCGCTCAGAGTCTCGTCGATCCCGGCGGCCGCCCAGACGTCGAAGAACGGCGATGCCTGCATCGCGAGGAACTCCTTCCGATCGCGCTCCTTCGCCTGCGTCTCCGTCTCGCCGGGCCGGGCCGCCTGCATGGCTCCGCGGATGCGATCTTTGTGGTAGATGGCCGGATACTCGATGTAGCGGTGCAGCTCCTGGAAGTCCTTCGTGTAGAAGCCCGCGACAGGCAGCGACGCCCACTCCCCGCCGTTCTTCGTGTTCATGAGCTCGAGCATGAGGTCATGGTTGCCGTCGGGGTACGCGGCGGGATCCGGGCGCCGCGTGCCGAGGATCTTCTTGCCGTCGCGGTTGAAGATCCGAAGCTCCAGCCCGCCGGCCTCGGCCAGCCGCGCCAGCATGGGCAGGTCGCGGCGGCAGTCGGAGGACCAGTCCTCGGAGATCACGAGGATCTTCGCGGGCCCGCCGGGCTGCGCGGCAAGCCACTTGACGGCGGCGGCCTGCTGGTCGGTGACGCGTACCCGGGCGTAGCGCTCGCGGAACACCGCGCTGTTGTCCTTGCGCGTCGTGGGGATCGACCCGCTGTCGGGGTGATAGCCGCCCCACGCCTCGCGCGTGAGGTTCTCCCCGCTACCGGTGTACGTCACGTACGCGTCGAAGGTCATGCCCTTGGCGAATCGTTCCGGTGTGACGATGCTCTTGGCCACGCTGTCCTCCTCGCTCCCGATATCTTAGTCCAGGGGCGGTTCGTATAATCCCTCTGTATCCGATTCGCGGCATTGACGGCGACGGGGAGGCGAGGCGGAATGGCCGAAGGTGAGGACACGATGGCGGTCACGCTCAGACGCCGGCGCTTCACGCTCGATCAGTATCACCGGATGGGCGAGACGGGCATCCTCGGCCCGGACGATCGGGTCGAGCTCATCGAGGGTGAGATCATCGAGATGGCGCCGATCGGCAGCCTTCACGCCGCGACAGTGGCAAGGATCCACCACCTGTTCTCGACGCGTCTGGGCGACCGGGTGGTGGTGTGGGTTCAGAACCCACTGCTCCTGGCCCGGTACCAATCGGAGCCGGAGCCGGACGTCATGCTGCTCGAGCCTCGCGCCGACTTCTACGCCGGCGGCCTCCCCGAGCCGCCGGACGTGTGGCTGCTCGTCGAGGTCGCGGACAGCTCACTCCTGTACGACCGCCGCACGAAGTTCCCGCTCTACGCGCGGTCGGGCGTGGTCGAGGCGTGGCTGGTGGATCTCGACTCGGGCCGGCTCGAGATCCACCGAAGCGCGGGGAGCACGGGATACCGTGACGTGCGCCTGCCCCGCGCGGACGAGACGTTCTCACCCGCCGCCTGTCCCGATCTGACGCTCTCGCTCCGCGACCTGCTCGGCTGATCGCGGCAGCACGTGTTGAGCGCCTGCCTTCCGCCGCCCTTGCCGCTGCCGTAACCCGGCTGCTACAGTCTGTGCGTGTGATGCGGCATCTCCCAGCGGGGAGGCTGCGTGTCGCGCAGGAACGCCACGGGGAGGGGGAGAGCCGGCGATGCCGAAGGCGCTCGAGGGGATTCGCGTTCTCGACCTGACCCAGTACGAAGCCGGGCCGTCGTGCACCCAGATGCTCGCGTGGCTCGGCGCCGACGTCATCAAGATCGAGCCGCCGTCGGGCGAGCCCGGCCGCCTCGCGCTCTCCGACAAGCGCGGCGAGGACGCGTGGTTCTTCCTCCTGCTGAACTCGTGCAAGAAGGGCGTCACGCTGAATCTCAAGACGCCGCGCGGGCGCGCGATCTTCGACGAGCTGGCGAAGACGGCCGATGTCGTGGTCGAGAACATGGGCCCGGGTGCGATGGAGCGGCTCGGGCTCGGCTGGGACACGCTTCGGCGCCTCAATCCCCGGATCATCTCGGCCTCCGTCAAGGGCTTCGGCAGCACGGGGCCGTACGCCGAGTACAAGTCCTTCGAGTGGATCGCGCAGGCGATGGCGGGCGCGATGAGCATGACGGGCTTGCCCGACGGGCCGCCGACGAAGGCCATCGGCGGTCTTGCCGACACGGGCGCGGGGCTCCACACCGCGATCGGCATCCTGGCGGCGCTCGTCCAGCGGCAGACGACGGGCGTGGGGCAACAAGTCGAGGTCGCGCAGCAGGAGGCGGTGGTGAACCTGCTCCGCATCCACTTGCGCGACACCTACACCACCGGCAAGCCGGCGCCGCGCCAGGGCAATCGCTCGGCGGCTGCGGCGCCCTCGAACATCTATCGCTGTCAGCCCGGCGGGCCCAACGACTACGTCTTCGTCCACTGCGCCACCGTGGAGATGTGGAAGACACTGACGAGGGTCTGCGGCCGTCCGGAGCTGGGCGACGACCCGCGCTACGCCGACCGGCGCGACCGCGTCCAGTTCGTCGACGAGGTCGACGCGATGATCGAGGCGTGGACCGCCAAGCGCACGAAGCACGAGGTCATGAAGATTCTGGCGGGCGCGGGCGTGCCGTGCGGCGCCGTGCTCGACTCGGCCGAGGTCCTGTCCGACCCGCACATGAAGGAACGCGGCATGATCGTCGACCTCGAGCATCCGCGGCGCGGCAGATACCCGATGCCCGCGAACCCGGTGCGCATGTCGGAGTCTCCCACCGACGTGACGCGCGCGCCGCTGCTCGGCGAGCACAACGCGGAGGTCTACGGCAAGCTCCTGGGCTACGGCGCCGCCGAGCTCGACGCGCTCCGCCGCGACGGCGTCATCTGACGGAGCAGGCGTGCCGCACCCGCTCGTCATCCAGCTTCGCTTCACGCGCGGCGAGTTTCTGCGCGGTCTCGACGGTCTCAGCCCAGCGGAGGCTGAACGCCGGTTCGAGTCCATCAACCCGATCGCCTGGATGGTCGGGCACCTCGCCTGGCACGAGCAGATCCTCTGGCTCGAGCGCGCCCAGGGCAAGACGGTCGCGCCGTCGGTCAAGGAGTGCCGCTTCGGCGGCCCGCCGAGCACGCCCGCGCTGTCCGACATGCTGGCCGCCTGGCGCGAGGTGACGGCGGCGGCGGACCCGTATCTCGACTCGCTGTCGTCGTCGGCGCTGCTCGGCCACTGGGAGAAGGACGGCCGCCGGCATCCCGAGAGCATCGGCACGAGCCTCCGGCGCGTGACCTATCACTACTGGTTCCACCTCGGCGAATCGCAGGCGGTGCGCCAGATGCTGGGGCACGCGAACCTGCCGCAGTTCGTCGGCGACATCAACCAGGCGCCCTACGTCCCCGAGTCTGCCTCCTGATCAGGTAGCGGGCTTGCCCTGCACGACCGTGCGCGAGGCGAGCAGCGCCTCGATCTCCGCCTCGCCGTAGCCGACCTCGCGCAGGATCTCTGCGGAGTGCTCGCCGAGCTCGGGCGCCAGGCGCGGCGGGACCTTCGCGACGCCCTCGAGCCAGAGGGGGCTCGCCACGGTGAACGGCGCGCCCGCCCGCGGGTCGTCGAAGGGGACGAGCGCGCCGCTCGCGACCATCTGCGGATCGTCCCGCGCGTCGTCCACCGTGCCGATCTCGCCGAAGGTGAGTCCGTGGCCGTTCAGGATCGAGCGCCACTCGGGCCACGGCTTCGACGCGAACACGGCGTCGAGGACGGGCACGAGGGCCCGCGCGTTCCCGCGGCGCGCGGGCGTCGTGGCGAAGCGCGGGTCCTCGCCGAGATCGGGCCGCTCGAGGGCGCGGAGCAGGTGGGGCCAGTCGCGATCGTCGTTCAGCACGTTCAGGAGAAACCAGCGCCCGTCGTCGCAGCGGTAGAGGTTGGCGAGCGCGGTCGCGGGCGTCTCGCGCGGCGGCCGCGGCTCGACGCGCGCGCCCGAGAGCGCGGCCTGGACCTGGATCGCGTTCCACCAGAGGCCGTTGGCCAGGAGCGAGGTCGAGACCATGGTGCCGCGGCCCGTCCGGTCGCGGCGGTAGAGCGCGGCCATGATCGCGGCGAAGAGCGTGACGCCCGTCGGGTGGTCGCCCATCCCGGGCAGCGAGCGCGCGGGCGGGGAATCGGGTGACGGCTTCAGGAGGTCCATCAGGCCGGTGCGTGCCCACAGCGCGGTCGCGTCGAAGCCGCTGCGCGGGGCCTCCTCGCCGCGCTCGCCGTACGCCGTGATCGAGGCGTAGACGAGCCGCGGGTTGAGCGGCGTTAGATCCTCCCAGCGAATCCCGAGCCGGACGCGCGAGTCGAGCGGCGTGTTGGTGACGAAGACGTCGGCGCGCGCGATCAGGCGGTGGAGCACGGCGCGCCCCGCGGAGGATCTGAGATCGAGGGCGAGACCGCGCTTGGTCCGGTTGTCCACGATCCAGCGGTAGTTGTAGGGGCTCTCGGGGACGCCGGGGCCCCCCGCGCGGTGGCGATAGGGATCGCCGTCGGGCGGCTCGAGCTTGATCACGTCGGCGCCGAGGTCGGCCATGATCGTCGCCGCCACCGGACCGGCGATGAAGCTGGCCGCGTCGATGACCCGCACGCCTGCGAGCAGGAGGTCGCCTGTCGTCACTTCGGGCAGCCGAGCTGATCCGCGAGGTCCACGAAGTCGCGCGCGACGAAATCGAATTCTCCGGGCGCCGGCGTCGCCGCGGCGGTCTTGCCGGGCCCGTGCTCGAGGGGACGCGGCACGTACGCGGTACGGAATCCGCAGCCCGCGGCGGCCTTGAGATCGTTCGGATGCGCGGCGACCATCAGACACTGCGACGGCTGGAGACCCAGGAGCTCGGCACTCCACAGATAGGCCCTTGGCTGCGGCTTGTAGGCGCCCGCGACCTCGGCGCCGAGGATCGTGTCCCACGGCAGGCCGGCGCGCTTGGCCATGTTCACCATGAGGGCGACGTTCCCGTTGGAGAGGGTCGCGAGGATGTAGCGTGACTTGAGACGGGTAAGGCCGGGGACGGCGTCGGGCCAGGGGTCGAGCCGGTGCCAGGCCCGATTCAGGTTGTCGATCTCGGCGTCCTTCAGCCCGCCGATCTTGAGCTCGCCGAGCAGGCGGACGAGGCTCTCCCGGTGGAGATCGTCCAGCTTCGTCCACCCCCGCCGGCCGCTTCGCACCTCGTCCATCGCCGGCTGATAGAGCCCGCGCCAGGCGTCCGCAAAGCGCGCCCAGTCGATCGTGAGCCCGCGGGCCCGGCCGACCGCCTCGCCTTCCCGGATGATGCTCGAGCGCCAGTCCACGACCGTCCCGAACACGTCGAACGTGAGCGCCTGGATGTCCATGAAGGCATTCTTGACTCTGCCGCCAGATAGCGCAATCCTCTTGCCGCCGAAAGGAGACCACCCATGGCGCGTACGTACAACATCATCGACGCCGACGGACACGTGCTCGAGCCGGTGGACATCTGGGACAAGTACATCGACCCGGCCTATCGTGAGCGCGCGCCGCGGATCATCGTGGACACCGACGGCAAGGAACGGCTTCGCGTCGGGGACAAGGTGCTCGGCAGCAAGAAGGGCTTCGGCGTCATCGGGGCGATCGGCGCCCGGGAGGGCACGGTTCCCGAGGAGACCATGAAATACATCGACGGGCGCAAGGGCGGCTTCGACCCGCACGCCCGCATCCCGGACATGGACCTCGACGGCATCGACGCGGCGTTCCTCTATCCGAGCGTCGGCCTCTTCTCGGGCGCGATCAAGGACCCGCCGCTCGCCGCGGCGGTGTGCCGGGCCTACAACCGCTGGCTCGCGGACTACTGCCGGCCGTACCCCGACCGGCTCTTTGGCGTCGCGATGCTGCCGATGCAGTCGATCGACCTGGCCATCGCGGAGATGCGCTTCGCGCGGAAGGAGCTCGGCATGCGCGCCGCGTTCCTCCGTCCGAATCCATACAACGGCCGCATGCTGCACCACCCGGACTACGTGCCCTTCTGGAACGAGGTCGAGGAGCTCGACGTCGCGATCGGCCTGCACGAGGGCGCGAGCGGCGGCATGCCGCAGGTCGGCGTGGACCGCTTCACGACGCGCGGGGCCCAGCACATCATCTCCCACACGATGGAGATGATGCTGGCCGCGATGAGCGCGATCTGGAGCGGCGTCTGCGATCGCCACCCGCGCGTGCGCATCGGATTCCTGGAGTCGGGCGGCGGCTGGATCGCCGGGTGGCTCGACCGGATGGACCGCCACTTCGACGACAAGGGGTTCAACGACTCGGGGCTCTCGATGCGCCCGAGCGAGCTGTTCCAGCGCAACTGCTGGATCTCGTTCGAGCCGGTCGAGGGGAGCCTCAGCGTACTCGCGGATTACATCGGCCCGCACAAGATCCTCTGGGCCACCGACTATCCGCATCCGGACGGCTTCTTTCCCGGCGCGCCGAAGATGATCGCGGACCGGCCCGGGCTGTCGGAGGAGACGAAGTACCAGATCCTGGCGGGCGGCGCCAAGCGCTTCTACAAGTTGACGTAGCGGCCGATTGTCCACGTTCGCCGCGCTGCGGGCGCGGAACTACCGTCTCTACTGGATCGGGCTGGTCTTCTACGTTCTCGGCCACCGGGCCGAGTACGTCACCTTCGCCTGGGTCGTGTGGAAAGTCACGCGGGATCCTCTCCAGCTCGGCTATCTCGGTCTCGCGCAGGGCGTCCCGCTCGTCGTCTTCCAGCTCTACGGCGGCGTGCTGGCCGATCGCACCGACCGGCTTCGCCTCCTGATCGCCACCCAGACCCTGACCGCGCTGGTCCTGACGGCCGCCTTCGGCCTCACCGTCTTCGGTCACGTCCGCGTCGAGCACCTGCTCGCCCTGGCCGTGCTGAGCAACACCTTCCGCGCGTTCGACGAGCCGAGCCGCCTGTCGCTGATCCCGCAGCTCATCGAGCGCGAGCACCTCGCGAACGCCGTCGCGCTCGGCTCCATCCCCTGGCAGGGCGGACGGATGATCGGCCCGTCGATCGCCGGGATCCTGATCGCGGCCTTCGGCGGCTCGGTCGGGTTCGGCCTGGCCGCCGCCGCGTCGTTCTTGGCGCTCGTGCTCTACGGCCGGCTCCGGGTCGGTGGCGCGCCGACGGGCGACGGCCGGCCCATGCTCCGGCAGCTCACCGAGGGGCTGCGCTTCGTCGGCGGGAATTTCGTCTTCAAGAGTCTGATCGCGCTCGCCCTGTTCAACAGCCTCTTCGCGCTCTCCTACATCACGCTGCTGCCGATCTTCGCCGACGTGTATTTCGGTATGGGCTCGACCGGCTACGGACTGCTGCAGGGCGCGCACGGGGTCGGCGCGCTGATCGGCACGCTCACGATCGCGACGATCGCGCATCGGATCCGGCACCCGGGCCGGGCGCTCCTGATCGGGGCGGCGTGCGTGGGCCTGTTCCTCGTGGCCTTCTCGCAGTCCTCGGTGATCGGCGTCGCGCTGCCGGTGCTCGTGCTCGTCGGCTTCAGCAACACCTTCTACCTGACGCAGGTGAGCACGCTGCTGCAGGAGAAGGTGCCCGACCACCTGCGCGGGAGGGTGATGAGCCTCTACTCGCTCTGCTGGAACCTGCTGCCGATGGGCGGGCTCCTGGCGGGCGTGCTCGCGGCCGCCGTCGACGCGCGCTTCGCCGTGCTGGTCGGCGGCGCGATGGTCACCGCGAACGCGCTCCTGCTGCTGACGTCGCGACGGCTGCGGACCGTCGCCCAGGGCTTCAGCGCGACGCCGCGGGCGTGAGCCGGATCTCCTCGTAGGGGTAGGCGAACGCGTGGCCGGGGATCATGCCGAGCGCGGGTACTATACTGGCTCACCATGAAAACGAGGACGATCGTCGCGCTCCCGGGAGAAGGCATCGGCGTCGAGGTGGTCGAGGCCGCGTGCGAGCTCATGACCGCCGCCGGGATGCCTGTGCGGATCGTCACGCCGCCCCAGATCGAGGCGCCGGGCTCGCCCGTTCCGGAGGCGACGAAGCGCGCGTGCCACGAGGCCGACACCGTGCTCTTCGGCGCCGCCGGTCCGGCGACGACGGCCGTGGTCGGGTGGCTCCGCTGGGAAATGGACGCCTGGGCAGGCGTGCGCCCGTCGAAGTTCTACGCCGGCATGCGCTCGCCGCTCGCCGATCCGGACGGCATCGACTTCGTCGTCATCCGCGAGAACTCCGAGGGGATCTATCCGGGCCGGGAGGGCGACGTCGCGGAGATCAAGCGCGCGCTGCCGAACCTACGCGATCGGTTCGGCCGGGGGCTCGACCGCTTCGGCGAGGGCCGCTTCGCGGTCAAGGTGGCGACACGCGCTGGCGCCGAGCGCATCGCGCGCTATGCCTGCGAGCTGGCGACGAAGCGCAGGGCGCGCGGTCATGCCGGCAGGGTCACGTGCGTGACCAAGTCGAACGTGCTCCCCCAGACGGATGGTCTCTACCACGCGACCGTCGAGGAGGTCGTCGCCCGGTATCCCGGGCTCGCCTTCGAGCACTTCCACGTCGACGCCGCCGCGCGGCGGATGATCCGATTTCCGAAGACGCTGGACGTCGTGGTCTGCATGAACCAGTACGGCGACATCCTGTCCGACGTCGCGGGAGAGGTCGCGGGCGGCCTCGGCGTCGCGCCCTCGGCGAACTACGGGGACGGGGGCTGGGCGTACTTCGAGTCGGTCCACGGCTCGGCGCCGGACATCGCGGGCAAGGGGATCGCGAACCCCACGGGGACGATCCTCTCCACGGTCCTCATGCTCGAGCACCTCGGGCTCGCCGCCGAGGCCACGCGGCTCGAGGCGGCGGTGGCGCGTGTCTATCGCGACGGCAAGGCGCTCACGCCCGACCAGCGCGGGACGGCGACGACGAAGGAGATGACGGCCGCCGTGCTCGCCGCCTACCGGAACGCGTGAGGGCCGCGCGCTAACGGCGCAGCCCTGCTCCGGCTTAGCCGCGCCTGAGCCGCGGCAGGAGCCGCGTCGCCGCTTCGTCCACCTGGGCGAGCTGATCGCCGCCGGCGAAGCGGAGCGCGAGGTGGCGCGCGCCGGCGTCGATCCAGCGCTGGAGCCACTCGACGCACCCCTCGATCGGTCCGGCGTAGCCGGCCTGACGGGCTTTGATCGCGCGCGCGGGAGCCGCGTAGTACGTCTCGAGAAACGTGTCCATCCGCGCCTCGGCGGCGGCCTTGTCCGGATCGAGGGCCAGCGTCAGATACGCGGCGCCGGCGACCGCGTCGGCGGCGCGGCCCGAGGCGACCGCGGCTGCTCGTACACTTGGAAAATGCTCGGCGAAGAACTCGACGCTCGGGCCCGTGGGGAACCAGGCGTCGAAGCGCGCGGCCTCGCGCAGCGCCGTCGGTCCGCTGCCGCCGATCCAGATGGGCGGCCCGCCGGAGCGATGCGGTTTGGGCTCCAGCGTGACGTGGTCCAGCGTGAAGTGCGTGCCGCGGAACGAGACGTCGTCGCGGCTCCATAGCGCGCGGCAGATCTCCAGGATCTCGAGAAACCTCCCGACGCGACGCTCGAAGGGCACGCCGACGGCCGCGAATTCCTTGCGAATCGCCGGCGTGTCGGCGGCGATGCCGACGCCGAGAATCACGCGCCCCTCGGCGACGCGGTCGAGCGTGCCGACGACGTGGGCGAGGACCACCGGGTTGCGCAGCGCGGGCAGGAGGACGCCGGTGCCGAGGCGGACGCGGCGCGTGCGCGCGGCGATGGCGGCGAGGAGCGTCAGCGGCTCGTGGCGCGGCCGCGCGGTGATGGAGTCGCCTATCCAGATGGAGTCGAAGCCCGCGGCCTCGGCGCGCTCGGCGATCGCGAGCAGCGGCGCCGTCTCCGGACGGCCGGACATCACGGCCTCGCGCGTCGGGATCAGGATGCCGAGCTCGACGGCCATTCTCGCGACCTCCGTTCACCGTATCGGAACACGAACACGACAGACGTCTCGCGTTCCACTACAATGCCGGTTCATGGGACTGACGTACGTTGAGGGTGTCGTCAGCGGGCCGTCGGGCACGTCGCGCACGGTGCGGTTCATGGTGGACAGCGGAGCGAAGTACAGCTTGCTGCCCACGGCCGACTGGCGCGCGCTCGGCCTCGCGCCGATGCGGCGCATGACCTTTGTTCTGGCCGACGGCACGCCGATCGAGCGCGACGTCTCCGAGTGCCGCATCACGCTGCCGCAGGGCGAGGGACACACGCCCGTGATCCTCGGCGAGGCCGGCGACGAGGCGCTCCTCGGCGTCGTCACGCTCGAGATCCTGGGCTTCGTGCTGAATCCGTTCAACCGGACGCTCCAGCCGGCGCGCTTGCTCCTGGCCTGAGCTCACGGCGCCGACCGCGTCTCAGCCGGCCGGCTCACCGGCGTTGACCGCCAGCACCTGGCCCGAGATGTTCTTGGCGCGGTCGCTCGCGAAGAAGAGGGTCGCCTCGGCGATGTCGTCAGCCTCCGTCATACGCTTGAGGGGCGAGCGCTCGAGCATCGCAGTGCGCATCGCTTCGACGCTGACGCCGCGCTGCTGCGCCTGGCCGGCGATGACCCGATCGATGCGATCGCCCGCGACGGCGCCGGGGGCCACGCAGTTGACGCGGATGCCCCGGGGCCCGAGCTCGAGCGCCATGCCGTACGTCATCCCGACCTGGCCGGCCTTCGCCGAGCAGTAGCCGATCCGGTACGGCAGCCCGCGCCGCCCGGCGCCCGAGGAGATGTTGACGATCGACCCGCCCCCGGCCTTGAGCATCTCCGGGACGGCGAAGCGCGTGCAGACGTACGAGCTCGTCAGGCACGAGTGGATCGTGTAGAGCCAGTCGTCCATCGTGTACTCCTCGACCGGCCTGGTCGGGCCGCCGTCGCCGGCGTTGTTGACCAGCGTCGTGATCCTGCCGAACGCTCTGACCCCGTCCGCGACCATGCGCCTCACGTCGTCTTCCTTGGCGGCGTCGCACGTGACCGCGATCGCCCGCCCCCCGGCCTTCGTCACCAGATCCGCCGTCTCGCGGACGAGGTCCGCCGAGCGCGCGGCGCAGACGACAGCCGCGCCCTCCCGCGCGAAGCACAGGCTGAGCGCGCGGCCGATTCCCTTCGAGGCTCCGGTGATGATCGCGACCTTTCCGTCGAGCAGTGCCATCTCGAGCTCTCCTATCTCATCATGCTAGGAAGCCACAGCGAAAGGATCGGAAACGCGACCAGGATGGCGAGGCGCACCACGTCCGCCCACACGAACGGCAGCACGCCGCGGAATACGGTCCCGGTCGAGACCTCGGGCAGGAGCGTCTTGAGCACGAACATGTTCATCCCGACCGGCGGGCTGATGAGCCCGATCTCGACCACGCACACGATGATGATGCCGAACCAGACCGGATCGAAGCCGAGGTGCACGATGACGGGGAAGAACACCGGCATGGTCAGGAGCACCATGGACAGCTCCTCCATGGCGGTGCCGAGCACCACGTAGATCGCGCAGATCGCGGCGACCACCATGATCGGGTTCAGCTGAAAGCGCGTGACCCAGTCCTTCATGTCGGCCGGCATCGTCGTGATGTTCACGAACTCCGCGAACATGAGGGCGCCGGTCAGGATCATGAAGAGCATCGCGGTGGTGCGCGCTGACTCGACTAGCGCGGCGTAGAGCGTCTGCCAGGTCAGCGCGCGGCGCCACAGCGCGAAGAGCATGGCGCCGAAGGCGCCCATCGCCGCCCCCTCCGTGGCGGTGAAGAGGCCGCCGTAAATGCCGCCCATGACGAAGAAGAAGAGCGCGGCCACGGCCCACACGTCCTTGAGGGCGCGGCGCCGTTCGTGCCAGGAGGAGCGCTCGCCCGCCGGGCCGGACGCCGGCTCGCGCCAGGTGATGTACCGGACGGCGCCGCACAAGAGCATGCCGCCGAGGATCCCGGGCAGGATCCCGGCCGCGAAGAGCTTGCCGATGTTGGTCTCGGTGAAGACGCCGTAGATCACCATGATGGTGGACGGCGGGATCATGATGCCGAGCGTGCCACTCCCCGCGACGACGCCCGCGGCGAGCTTGTCGGAGTAGCCGAAGCGCTTCATCGACGGGTAGGCGACCTTCGCGAACGTGGCCGCGGT
>JBOHQB010000514.1:0-3886 GCA_050731995.1 Candidatus Rokuibacteriota bacterium | reverse complement strand
TCGTCGCTGCCGACACCTAGCGCAAGTCGGCGCCGCTACCACGTGGAGGGCGAGCCGCCTCGCCCTCCAGCAACCGCAAGCGAGACAAGTCCCCGCGGTCACGCCCCCTCCCGCCGTGGCAACCGCTGATCGCGCGGAGCATGCTCGGCGAACTGCGGCAGGTCATCCGTGATCGTGTGCCACGATGCGTTCTGCCCAACGAAGATATGCCGGAACGGCCGTGTGCTCGCCTCGTCATCGAGAGCTCCGGCGTGCAACGCAACGAAGTCGGTGCCTTCCAAGTTCACCGGCAGCGGTGTGTTGGCGATCACCGAGAAGCGGAGGAATTTGGACTTCTGGTCGTGATCCCGAGCTGACCAGACTTTCGTAAGGGAGAAGACTGCGGTAGAGCGCGCAGTCACCGGAGGCCCAACGAGTGAGGGCCCGGAGCCGCAAACTCCGAGCCCTCTGGCGGTAACGCTGGGACGCGTCGTCGCCTGCGATCTTGTCGCACGCCGTCCTGACCCCGTCCACTCCCCAGCCGCGGTGGGCTGGGGCGCGTGGATTCCTTACGGTTCGTGGTGTGTGCTCGGGTGCCGTGCGCGCAGGTCTTCTTGCTCTGCACGCATTGCGATCGGGGCCAGTGGTACTGCAGCCGCCGGTGCGCGGCGACGATGCGCCGGACGACGCTGCACACCGCGGGGGCGCGCTATCAGCAGACCCGTTCCGGCCGGCGGCAGCACGCGGCCCGCCAGCAGCGCTATCGCGCGCACCGCCGGCCGAAAGTGACGCATCACCCTCCCCACGGCGCCCCACTCTCCGGCATGGACGACGGCGCACGCAGCGACCGTGATGTCGCGCGCGCCGAGGAGACGCCCGATGCTGGAGCCGCTGTATCTGGGAATCGTGCCGGGCCCGCTGACCACGCGGGTGTTAGTCGCGGACGGGGCGACGACGCTGCTCAAGGCGCGCTTGCCGCACGGTCCGCGCCACCCGCGGGCCGTGCTCACGCTCGCCGAAGCGCTGACGCTGTGGACCGGTCGGTCATGCCACGTTGCCATCGCTGCGGTCGGCCCGGGCGCTTTCTGCGCCACACCACGTTGGCTCGATACGTTCGAGCTGGTGACGCGGCCGACGCGGATCACCGTCGCGTGCGTGCGCCATGATGCCGTGCCGGCCGAGCCCGACCCCGGCGCCGGGCTCGGGTCGTTTGCGGATGTGCATCGCCTCCTGCGGCGACGGCCCGCCCGATGATCGACGCGGCCGTCGCTGCGCGGATCCGGCGGCTGTACTACGCCGAGCACTGGCCGATCGGCACGATCGCCGCCGAGCTCGGCGTCCATCCCGACACCGTCGACCGCGCCGTCGGGCGCGAACGCCTCGGGCGGCCGAGCGCGCTCCGGCCGGTGCGCCCCTCCATCCTCGATCCGTACAAACCGTTTCTCGCCGACACCCTCGCGCAGCATCCGCGGCTGCGCGCGACGCGCTTACACGCGATGCTGCACGGGCGTGGGTATGCCGGCGGCGTCCTCACGGTGCGCCGCTACGTCCGCACCATCCGCCCCATACCGCGGGCCGAGGCGTACCTCCGCCTTCGCACGCTGCCCGGCGAGCAGGGACAAGTGGACTGGGGGCACTTCGGTACGCTGCAGGTGGGGCACGCGCGCCGCCCGCTCGTCTGCTTCGTCTTCGTGCTGTCGTGGTCGCGCGCGCTCTACGCCCGCTTCGCCCTCGATCACGGGATGGAGAGCTTCCTGCGCGGCCACGTCGCCGCCTTCACGGCGCTCGGCGGCGTGCCGCGCGCGCTGCTGTACGATAATCTGAAAAGCGTCGTCCTCGAGCGCGTCGGCGATCACATCCGCTATCACCCGCGGCTCCTCGAGCTCGCCGGCCACTATCACTTTGCGCCGAAGCCGTGTGCCCCATACCGCGGCAATGAGAAAGGCAAAGTCGAGCGGACCATTCAATACCTCCGCCACGCGTTTTTCGCCGCGCGGCGCTTCACGAGCGTCGCCGATCTCAATGCCCAGCTCGCCGCCTGGATCGCCGCGACGGCGCATCAGCGACGCGTCCCCGAGGATCCCGCGCAGCGCCGCGTCGCGGACGCGCTCGCCGACGAGCAGCCGCGGCTGCTGCCCCTGCCGCAGCATCCGTTTCCCTGCGATCGCGTCCAGCCCGCCCGCTCGGGCAAGACGCCCTACGTCCGCTTCGACGGCAATGACTACTCGATTCCCCACGACGCCGTCCGCCGCCCGCTCACCCTCATCGCCAGTGAGGACACCGTCCGCGTGGTCGACGGGACCACCGAGCTCGCGCGCCACCCCCGCAGCTACGATACCCGGCAGGTCCTCGAGGACCCCGCGCACCTCGCGGCGCTCGCCGCGGTGAAACGCGCCGCGACCGAGCTCCGCGGGCGCGACCTGCTGCGCGCTACGTGTCCGCACGCCGCCGCCTTCCTCGACGCGCTCGCCCGGCGCGGGCAGCCGCTCGCCCCGCACACCCGCCACCTCGGAATGCTCCACGATCGCTACGGGGCGGCCGCCCTCGATGCCGCGCTCGTCGAGGTCCTCACACGCGGCACGGTCGGCGCGCCCGCCGTCGCCTATCTGCTTGATCAGCAACAGCGCGCCCGCGGCGCCGCCCCACCGCTCGCCGTCGTGCTCCCCGACGATCCGCGCGTGCGCGATCTCCGCGTCACGCCGCACTCGCTCGCCCCCTACGACACGCTCGGCCTCCGCGCCGACGGAAAGGATGCCCCCGATGACGACGACCCTGTCTGATCTGCTCACCGCCCTCGGCCTCCGCGCCACCGCCGCTCAACTCAACGACCTGATCGCCCGGGCGACGAAACACCGCTGGAGTCCCACCCAGCTCCTCGAACACGTCGCCCAGCTCGAGCAGGACGACCGCGCGCGCCGCGGCCTCGAACGCCGCCTCACCCGCAGCCGCCTCGGCCGCTTCAAATCCATGGCCGACTACGACTGGAGCTGGCCGACGAACATCGATCGCGACGCCATCGAACAGGCGCTACAGCTCGACTTCCTCGCCGCCGCCCGCAACGTCGTGCTCGTCGCGCCGCAGGGCCTCGGCAAAACCATGATCGCCCAAAACATCGCGCACCAGGCCGTCCTCGCCGGCCACTCTGTCCTCTTCACGACCGCCAGCCAGCTCCTCCTCGATCTGGCCGCCCAGGACTCCGCCCGCGGCCTCGACCGGCGGCTCCGGCACTACGGGACGCGCACGACGCTGCTCGTGATCGATGAGATCGGGTACCTCTCCTACGACAACCGCAACGCCGATCTCCTCTTCCAGATCGTCAGCCGCCGGCACGAGAAGAAAAGTCTCATCCTCACCACCAATCTTGCGTTTAGCGACTGGCCCACCATCTTCCCGAATGCCACCTCCGCCGTCGCGCTCATCGATCGCGTCGTCCACCATGCGGACATCCTCCGCATCGAGGGCGAGAGCTGGCGGGCGCGGGAGGCTCACCAGACGCTCAGCGCAAAACGGCGGCCGAAATCATGATCGACATATCGGTCCAGATTTCTCCGCTACCGTGTGATCGCCAACACATCAGCTTCGCCTGGGGGTTCTCCTCCTCGCGGAAGACCAGCCGGTCGCCGTCCTGGTGGATGTTGAAGCTGTTGTCCACGATGGTGCCGAGCTCCACCTGGAAGGCGTTGTCGTCGACGGGCTGGCCGCGTGTGATGTCGACGTGCAGCGTGCGGGGTTCGGCGCCGGCAAGGTTCCCCACCGCCAGGGACCGGAGCCACAGTGCGCCGACGAGTTCCGAGAGGTGTGGCACCGTCGCTGCCGCCGCCGGCACCGCCTCGTTGACCGCGGTCATGTTCCGCAACGCCTTCTCGCGGAGAGCTGCGTGGTGCTGGTTCGCGACCGAGTCGAGGAG
>JBOHQB010000513.1:0-10500 GCA_050731995.1 Candidatus Rokuibacteriota bacterium | reverse complement strand
GCGCCGATGCCAGAGCGGATCCTACTTGATGGGCTGCACGAACAGCAGGATCATCGCGACGACGAGCATGTAGATCGCGAGCGACTCGATGAGGGCCAAGCCGATGATCATCGCGGTCTGGATGCGCGCGGCCGCGCCGGGCTGCCGCGCGATCGCGTCGACGGCCGCGGCCACCGCCCGTCCCTGCCCGAGTCCGCACAACCCCGCCGCCAGCGCCATGCCGAGCCCCGCGGCGATGAGGGCGAAGGGACCGACCCAGCCGCCGGTCCCGCCCTCGGCCGCGAGCGCCACGCCCGGGACTCCCAGCACTGCCACGACTGCCAGCATCAGTGAACGTCGCACGCCCGTCCTCCTCTGTACGTGTGGTCTGCTAGTGGTGCCCGGCGGCTTGCTCAGTGTGGTGCTCGCCCTCCTCGGTAGCGCCCGCGATGTACATCATCGTCAGCATCACGAAGATGAACGCCTGCAGCAGCGACACGAGCAGCTTCAGGGGATACAGGAAACCGACCGTGAAGGCGATCATGATCACGCCGCCCAGGCCGCCGATCACGACGCCCGCGCCGCTGCCCGACAGCGCCCAGCCGATGAGGCCGTCGAGCCCCATCAGGAAAAAGATGATGGCGAGCAGGATATGGCCGCCCGTCATGTTGCCGAAGAGCCGCAGCGTGAGCGACAGCGGCCGCGCCAAATGGCTGATGAGCTCGATCGGGATCATGAGCAGCTTGATCGGGGCCATGCCGAGGGACCAGGGCATCGGCCCCGAGAAGTGGTTCAAGTACCTGAGCACCCCGTGCTTCTGGATGCCGATCCAGTGGTACGCGACAAACACCACGAGCGCGCACGCCGCGTTCGTGGTGATCTTCGTCGTCGGACCATTGAAGCCGGGGACGAGCCCGACGAGGTTGCACGTGAGGATGAACAGGCCCAGCGTCGCGATCAGCGGCAGGTAACGCCGCCCCTCCGGGCCTATCACGTCGTCGATCAGCTGGTTGAACTGCTCGAGGACGATCTCGAAGAAGTTCTGCAGCCCTCGGGGCACCAGCGCGGGGTTGCGCGAGGCAGCGAACGCGAGGGTCGCCAGAATGAGCATCACGAGCCACGTGTAGGTCACGTGGTCGGGGATGCCCGGCAGACTGAAGATCGGCGGATGCTCGATGATCTCCACGCTCAGCGCTCCTCGCGCGCCGCGCGCCACCCGAGGGCGAGTACCGCGCACGGCAGCACGACGGTGCCCGCGAGGAGCGCCGCCGGGTGCGTGACGTCCGCGACGAGCAGGGCCGCCACGGCCGCGGCGACGGTGATCCAGCGCAGCGTCGCGAAGATCCCCCACGGCGACGGCGCCGCGCCCGGGACGAGCGACACTGCGCGCCCCGCGAGCCAGCGGAAGCTCAGCAGCGCGAGCGCGCCGCCGGCGACGAGCCCGAGCGCCGCGCGGGAGCCGCCGAGCCAGGAGGCCGGCGCCGCGAGCGCCGCGAGCGCCGCGCCGCTCCAGAGGGTCACCCGCGTCGTCAGCTCAGTCGGAGTCATCCATCCCCTGCGCTGCCTTGTTAACGGATCGAAAGAGATTCACGAAGCCCGCGACGATCCCGAGGACGAGGCCGATCACGGTCAGCCAGGGCTTCGTGCCGAGCCACCGGTCGGCGTAGTAGCCGGCGCCGAGTCCGATCACCGTGGCCGCCACCAGCGTGATGCCGATCGACGAGAGCTCGCCGAGCGCTTTCCAGGTCGACGGCTCCCCGGATGGCGCCATGTGAAGCGGAACACTAGCACAGCTTCCGGGACACGCACAAGCAGCCCCAAGGCGTTGATTTGTCTACCCGAACATGCCACCCATGCGTGTGCCCGCGATCCGGTTGATGGCGACGACGCTCACCGCGGCGACGGCGATCAGGATCACGCCGAGCGCCGCGGCTTCGTTCGCGCTGCCAGCGATGTAGAAGGCGAAGATGCCGACGGGAATCGTCTCCCAGCCGCCGAGTGAGAGGAACAGCACGGCGGAGGCCTCCTGGAGCGACGTCATGAACGAGAAGAGCGAGCCGACGAGCACGCCGCGCCAGATGAGCGGCAGCGTCACGTCGCGGAACGAGCGCAGTCCCGACGCCCCGACGCTCGCGGCGGCTTCCTCCATCGAGCGGTGCACGAGCAGCAGCGACGCGTACGCGCCGCGTACCGTGTACGGCAGCCGGCGCACCGCGAGGACGATCGGCAGGATGATCCAGAGCGACGTGAGCCCGCGCTCGAGCCATGGCAGCGGATAGTGGAAGGCGCGGATGTACGCGATGCCGATCGCCGTGCCGGGGATGGCGAGGATGAGCGTGTTCAACGCGTCCAGCGTATCGCGCCCCGGTACTCGCGTGCGCGCGAGCATCCAGGCGATCGGCACCCCGACGACGACGCAGAGCACCACGGCGAGCGTGGAGTAGAGGAGCGAGTTCACGATGTACTTGGGCGTCTCGACGATCACCCGCTCGAAGTAGAGCCACGTGTACTTCACGGGGAACGGCGTCATGGACCAACCCTTGCCCACGGACGCGAGCGCGACGCCGAGATAGGGGATGAACGAGAGCAGCATCACGCTCGAGAGGAACGCGACGGCGCCCACCTGGCCGCCGGGCCCGAGGCGTCGGCGCGCCACGCGCGAGTAGGCGAGCGACGAGTAGTCCTTGATCGCGACATAGCGCCGGGCGGCGGCGAGGAAGACGACGGCGAGCAGGACCATCAGCGCCGAGATAACGATGCCCATGCGGAAGATCCGCCGGTCCACGAACTGTACGATGTTCAGGTACGCCTGCGCCGCCAGGAGGTCGTGCACGCCGAGCACGAGCGGCGTCGCGAAGTCGGAGAAGGTCCAGATGAAGACCAGCAGCGCGCCCGCGATGTAGCCGGGCGTGGTGAGCGGGAGCGTGATCGTCCGCAGCAGCGTCCAGCCCCGCGCCCCCACGGACTGGGCCGCTTCCTCGAGCGACGGATCGACCTTCGAGAGCGCGTCGACGACGTTGAGCGTGATCATCGGGAAGAGGTGGAGCGTTTCCACGAGCAGCACGCCGTGAATGCCGTAGACGAAGTTGATCGGCGTCGCGAGCCCGAGCCAGTCCTCGAGCAGGATGTTGACGGTCCCGGCGCGCCCCAGGATGAAGGTGAAGCCGAGGACGCCGACGAGCGGCGGGGAGATGATCGGGATCAGCGTGAGGTAGCCGAAGAACGACCGGCCCGCGAAGTCGCACCGCACGAGGAGCAGCGCGATCGCGATGCCGAGCACCGACGCGCAGACGACGGTCGCGAGCCCGAGAACCAGCGAGTTCACGAGCGAGCGCAGGTAGAAGCGGTCCCGCGCGAACTCCACGAAGTTCGCGAGCGTGAGCCGGCCGGCCTCGTCGCTGAAGGCGTCGTAGAAGATCCTGAGCAGCGGGTAGACGAGGAAGACGGCGAGGAAGAGCCAGATCGCCGCGACGCCGAGAGGCGGCAGCACCCCGGTTCCCGCCCGCCGGCGGGCCGGAGCCGCCTCGACCGCGTCAGTCATCGGCCAGCGCCAGCGCGGCCGACGCGGGGAACGTGACGCGCACGGTCCTCCCGGCCGGCAGCGCCGTGTGGTGCCACGGGTCCCGAATGTCCACCTTGAGTGTCAGGCCGGTGGGCGTCTCCACGTCGTAGCGGAGCGTGTTGCCGAGGTAGGAGGTGAGTGCGATGCGCCCCTGCACCGCGTTCTCGTCACGACCGTCGAGCGCGACGTTCTCGGGCCGGACGGCGAGGACGCAGCGGGCGCCGAGGTCGAGCGGCGCGACCGGCCGGCCCCGCAGCGCGCCGAGCGGCGTCTCGACGACGACGTGGCCCTCGGCGCTCCCGGCCCCCCCGGTGCCCCCGATACCATCGACGCGCTCGCGGCAGACACCCGCGATGAAGTTATTGGTGCCGACGAAGTCGGCGACGAACCGGCTGACGGGCCGCTCGTAGAGCTCCCGGGGCGTCGAGATCTGCAGCACGCGCCCCTCGCGCATGACGGCGATGCGGTCGGAGAGCGATAGGGCCTCCTCCTGGTCGTGGGTGACGTACACGGTCGTGATGCCGAGGTTCTGCTGGAGCTTGCGGATCTCCGCGCGTACCTGGATCCGGATCTTCGCGTCGAGGTTCGACAGCGGCTCGTCGAGGAGCAGGATGTCCGGGTTGAGCACGAGCGCGCGCGCCAGCGCCACGCGCTGCTGCTGGCCGCCCGAGAGCTGGCCGGGATAGCGGTCCTCCAGACCCGTGAGGTTGACCTTGGCCAGCCCCGCCGCGAGCCGTCGCGCGGTCTCCGCCCTGTCAAGACGGCGCAACCTGAGGCCGTACGTCACGCTCTGGCGCACGGTCATGTGCGGCCAGAGCGCGTAGTTCTGGAACACCATGCCGATGTTGCGCTCGTACGGCGGCAGCGGATCGACGCGCCGGTCGCCGAAGCGGATCTCCCCGGCGTCGGGGCGCGAGAAGCCGGCGACCAGCCGCAGCAGCGACGTCTTGCCGCAGCCCGACGGGCCGAGCAGCGTGAACAGCTCGCCGTCCGCGACGTCGAGCGTTACCCGGTCCACCGCGATGACGCCGCCGAAGCGCTTGACGACGTCCCGGAGCGCGATTCTCACGGGCGGCTCATGGCTTCTTCCAGACGGCCTCGATGTCGGAGCGGAACTTCGTCTTCAGCGCATCGGAGCGCTTCTGCGCCACCGGCTCGTCGTAGACGTTCGACACGTCGCGGTCGAAGTACGAGCGCACGCCGCCGGTGAACTCCACGGCGAGCTCCGCGGGCGAGCCGAGCGCGCCCTGCACCTTGTACTTCGCGGTGATCGGGAAGAGGCCGCGCTCCATGAACACCTTCTGGCCGCGCTCGGTGAGGAGGAACTCGACGAACGCGCGCGCCGCCCTGGGATTGCGCGAGCCGGCGAGGATCGCCATGGGCTCGGGGGTCACGAACGCGTTCTTGGGCGCGACGAACTTCAGGTCGAAGCCCGCGAGCTTCTCCTCGAAGGCCATGTAGGACGGCACGGCGAAGCCGGCCGCGTACTCGCCCTTGGCGACGACCGTCGGCACGTCGCGGCTCCGCGCGGTGAAGTGGCCGGTGTTCGCGGCGAGCTTCTTGAGCCACTCCCAGCCTTTCTCCTCTCCGTACATGGAGAGGATCACCTCGTACGTCGCGTTGGACGAGGACGAGCGCGTCGGCGCGCACTGGGCGACCTCGCCCTTGAGCTTCGGGTTCAGCAGGTCGTCCCACTCCTTCGGCTCCGGAATGCCGAGGCGCTGGATCCTCTTCGGGTGGTAGACGAACCCGTACGGCTCGAGCGCCGTGCCGACCCAGAAGCCGTCCTTGTCCTTGAGCGGGATGGGCTTCGGCTTGCCGATCGACGCGGGGATCTCGTCCCACAGGGCCTTCGCGATCTCGAGCTTGGCGAGCAGCTTCTGCTCGGCGAGCTTCTCGAAGAGCGCCGACTCGCCGCCCCAGAAGATGTCGGCGTCGGGCCGGCCCTTCCACTCGACGATCCGCCCGTAGGCCACCGGCGTCCCCGCTGGGATCGCGTTGGTCTTGACGGTCACCCCCCAGCGGTCCTTGGCGTACTCCGCGAACGCCTTGAGCGCGGCGTCGTGGATGAACTTCGACACCGGCGTGATCAGCGTCAGCTCGCCCTCGATCGGCGCCTGCGCGGCGGCGGGAATCGCCACCCACACGGCGAGGGCGAGGGTTACCGCGAACAGTCCGATTCTGCTCATGAAGGATCTCCTTTGTCGGGCCGTGACCAACCGCGGGCGCGCTCGACGGCGCGGCGCCAGCCGGCGTAGAGCCGGTCACGCGTCGGCGCGTTCATCTCGCATTGGAACACCGTTTCGATCCGGTGCCGCTCGGCCACGGCCGCCAGCGAGGGCCAGAGCCCGGCCCCGAGGCCCGCGAGGTACGCGGCCCCGAGCCCGGTCGTCTCGATCACGCGCGGCCGGAGCACCGAGGCCCCGAGCACGTCGGCCTGGAACTGGCAAAGGAAGTCGTTGGCCGCGGCGCCGCCGTCCACCCTCAGCTCGCCCATCCCCCTCCCGGTGTCGGCCGCCATCGCCTCGAGCACGTCGCGCGTCTGGTACGCGATCGCCTCCAGCGCGGCGCGCGCCAGGTGCGCGCGCGTCGTGCCCCGCGTGAGGCCGACGAGCGTGCCGCGCGCGTACGGGTCCCAGTACGGCGCGCCGAGGCCGGCAAACGCCGGCACGAGGTACACGCCGCCGGTGTCCGCCACCGAGCGCGCGAGCCCCTCGCTCTCGGCGGCGTCGCGGAGGATCCCGAGGCCGTCGCGGAGCCACTGGATCGCCGCGCCCGCGATGAAGACCGAGCCCTCGAGCGCGTATGTGAGGGCGCCGCCGAGGCGCCACGCGATCGTCGTGAGGAGCCCGTGGGCCGACACGACCGGCGCGACACCGGTGTTCAGCAGCATGAAGCACCCGGTGCCGTAGGTGTTCTTCGCGGACCCGGGCGCGTGGCACGCCTGGCCGAACAGCGCCGCCTGCTGGTCACCGGCGATCCCCGCGATCGGGATGCCGCGCGGCAGCCAGCCGAGCTCGGCGGTCTCCCCGCACGGGCCGGACGACGGAACGACGCTCGGCAGGATCTCGCGCGGCACGCCGAGGATGCCGAGCATCTGATCGTCCCACTCGCCGGAGCGCAGGTCGAGGCACAGCGTCCGCGAGGCGTTCGACGCGTCGGTCGCGTGCACCACGCCTCCCGTCAGCTTCCAGAGGAGCCAGGCGTCGACCGTGCCGAAGGCGAGCTCGCCGCGCCCCGCGCGCTGCCGCGCGCCCGGCACCGCGTCGAGGATCCACGCGATCTTCGTTCCGGAGAAATACGCGTCGAGCACGAGCCCCGTGCGCGCGCGCACCGTCGCCTCGAGCCCCTGCGCCCGGAGACGGTCGCAGACGGGCGCCGTGCGCCGGCACTGCCAGACGATCGCCCGATGGATGGGCGCCCCCGCCCGCCGGTCCCAGACGATCGTCGTCTCGCGCTGGTTGGTGATCCCGATCGCGGCGACGTCGCCGCCCGCGATCCGGGCGGACGCGAGGGCCGCCGTCGCCGCCTTGCCGACGGTTGCCCAGATCTCCTCCGGGTCGTGCTCGACCCAGCCGGGCTCGGGATAGTACTGCGGCAGCTCCGCGTAGCCGCGCGCCCGCACCTCGCCGTCGGCGTCGACCACGAGCGCCGTGGAGCCGGTCGTCCCCTGGTCGAGGGCCAGGATGAAGCGGCGGGCGGCCATGCGGGAGGAGATTACTCCAAATCGCGCCGAGTGGTGACGCGCATGTCAGCGTCCCACGAGTCGGAGCGCCAGGTCGGGGCGGTCGCTCATCACCACGTCCACGCCGAGCCCGATGATGCGTCGCAGGTCGGCCTCCTCGTTGACCGTCCAGACGGATAACCGGATCCCCGCGGCGTGCGCCGCCGCCACGACGGACGCGTCCACGAGCCGATGATCGATGCCGAGATCGGTCGCGCCCGCCGCGCGGGCCCAGCGCACCGCTTCGGCGGGGGCGGCGCCGCTGCCCTCGACGCGCGGCCGGGCGACGAGCAGCATCGTCCGCGCGGACGGCTCCAGCGCACGAAGGCGCGCGATCGTCTCGGGCTGGAAGGCCTGAATCGTCGTCCGTCCGAGGAGCCCGCGCGCCCTCACGAGCTCGAGCACCTTCGCCTCGATTCCCGGATACGGCTGGCGGTCCCGACCGACCTTGATCTCGGGCAGGAACTCCACCGACGCGGACGCGGCGAGAGCGAGCACCTCGTCGAACGTGGGCACGGGCTCGTCGGTGACGCGTCCCTCGCGGTCCTTGAGGCGCGCCGACGCGAGCGCGGCTCGCGCCACATCGCGCACGGCGCCCTGCCCCGTCGTCGTCCGCTCGAGCGTGGGGTCGTGCAGGACGACGACATCGCCGTCGGCGTTCAGGTGCAGGTCGAACTCGAGCGCGCCGACGCCGAGCCCGATGGCGCCGCGGAAGGCGCGCAGGCTGTTCTCCGGCCACAACCCGGCGCCGCCCCGGTGGGCGGCGACGAGCGTGCGCGGGCCGGCGGCAACGGCCGACGCCGCGACCGCGAGCACCGCGAGGAGCGCGCAGACCGCACGCGACTTCATCGCCCGCGCGCCGCCGCGAGCGCCAGGTCGGGCCGGTCCGACGTCAGCACGTCCACGCCGAGCGCGACGAGGCGCCGCATCCCCGGCTCCAGGTTGGCGGTCCACGCGCCGAGCGCCACTCCCGCCGCGCGCGCGACGGCGACCACACGCTCGTCGACGAGCGTGTGCTGGAGCCCGACGTCGGTCGCGCCCGCGGAGACGGCCCAGTCGATCGCGTCCTCGGGGCGGGCCGCGACGGTCTCGACGTGCGTCGCCAGCACGAGCAGTGCCGTGCGAAGCCCGGGCAGGAGAGCGCGCATTCGCGTCAGCACCTCCGGGTTGAACGACATCACCGTCGTGCGCTCGACGAGCCCGGCGACGCGGAGCGCTCCCGCCGCGCGCTCCTCGAGCCCGTCGTACCGCTCGCCCGGCACGGGCCGGGGGGCGCCGTCGCGACGCACCCAGCTCACGGCCACGCCCGGCCGGGGCCCCTTGATCTCGAGCAGGAGCCCGGCGCGTGTCGGGCCGATCAAGGTGAGCACGTCCTCGAGCATCGCCACGCGCTCCTCGGTGACGGCGCCGTCGGGACCGCGCAGCCTCACGCGCCGGAGGTCCGCGGCGGTCCGCGCGGTCACCGGGCCCGTCGCGTCGGTCGTTCGGTCGAGCGTCGGATCGTGGACGACCGCGAGGGCGCCGTCGGCCGTCAGGTGGATGTCGAGCTCGAGGAGGTCCACGCCGAGCGCGAGCGCGCTGCGGAACGCGAGCGGGCTGTTCTCCGGCCACAAGAGCGAGCCGCCGCGGTGCGCCGCCACGCGGGTCGGGCCGCTCACTTCTCCGTCTCGATCAGCCCCTTCACAAACCAGCGCTGCATGAAGAGAATCACGGCGACGGGCGGCAGCAGCGCCATCATGGCGGCCGCCATCATGACGTTCCATTCGGGAATGTGCGTGCCCGTGCGCGGAATCAGGTCTTGAAGCCCGATGACGACGACGCGCATCGCCTGGGTGTTGGTGATCAGCAGGGGCCAGAGGTACTGGTTCCAGCCGAAGATGAAAAGCACGACGAAGAGCGCCGCGATGTTGGCCCACGAGAGCGGCAGGAGGAACGACCAGAGGAACCGCAGCGGCCCCACCCCGTCGAGCTGCGCCGCTTCCACGAGCTCGTTGGGAACGGTCATGTAGAACTGGCGGAAGAGAAACGTCGCCGTCGCCGACGCCATCAACGGGACGGTCAGCCCTGCATAGGAGTTCAGCCACCCGAGATTGCCGATCACCTCGTAGCTGGACATGATGCGGACCTCGAGCGGCAGCATCAGCGTAACGAAGATCATCCAGAAGCAGACCATGCGACCGCGGAAGTTGAAGTAGACGATGGCGAACGCCGAGAGCATGGAGATGGCGATCTTGCCGACGGCCGACACGACGGCCACGACGGCGCTGTTCCAGAGCAGGCGCGGCATGTGCGAGCGGCTCCACGCGTCGACGTAGTTCTGGACCATGTGGTTCGAGGGCCGGAGAACGGGCGGCCGCGCGATGACCTCCTCGACCGTCTGGGTCGAGATCACGAACGCGTAGTAGAGCGGGAAAGCGATGACTGCGACGCAGGCGAGCAGGAGCGCGTGGACGGCGACGGCGCCCCAGTCGATCGGCGCGCGGCGGCGCGCCTCCGTGACGCGCGGCAGCGCGTCGGTGCGCGCCGCGGCGAGCGTCCCGTCCGGGTTCACAGGCTCGCCTCGCCCGTCGAACGGGCTGCGGCTCGCACGGCCATGCTCACAGGCTCGCCTCGCCCGTCTCTTCGCAGCGTCGCCTCGCCTTTCGCAGCGTCGCCTCGCCTTCGGCTGCGGCTCCTCCTGCGGGCTGCGGCTCCTCCTGCGGGGCTGCGGCTCGCACGGCCTTGCTCACGAGTAGGTGACCCGCTTCTCGACGAAGCGGAACTGTACGGCGGTCAGGACGATCACGACGATCATCAGCAGCACGGACTGGGCCGCGGACGACCCGAGGTTCAGCCCGATGAAGCCGTCGTTCCACACCTTGAAGACCATGATCTCGGTCGCGCGGCCCGGCCCCCCCTGCGTCACGGCGTGGATCACGCCGAAGGAGCCGAAGAACGAGAAGACCAGGTTGACGACGAGCAGGTAGAAGGTGATCGGCGAGAGCAACGGAAAGACGACGGACCGGAAGCGCCGGACGGCCCCGGCGCCGTCGACGCTCGCGGCCTCGAGCACCGAGGCCGGGATGGCCAGCAGCCCGGCGAGGAAGAAGGCGATGTTGTAGCCGACGTGGGTCCACGCCGTCGCGACGATCACGAGGACCATCGCCACCCAGCCCTTCAGGAGCCAGTTGAACTCGTACGCCATGACGAACGACAGCCAGTACGGGAGCACGCCGTACGAGGGGTGGAAGATGAA
>JBOHQB010000512.1:0-7609 GCA_050731995.1 Candidatus Rokuibacteriota bacterium | reverse complement strand
CCCCCAACGCTCGGGGCGCCCCGGCGGAGCCGTGGCTCCCCTCGAGAACGCCCCCATCCCCCCATCGCTCGGGAACGCGTGCGTCAGGAGGCGCTGACGGTTCGGTCGCGCGCCCACGCGCGGAGCGTGTCGATCTCCTCGCGGCGGGTGACCGAGAGCGGGCGGGTCGCCTTGATCTCTTCGTAGACGATCTGGGTGGAGAGCTCGACGCCCCGCGTGAAGGCCGTGTAGAGCGCCGAGACGATCGCCTGCTCGATCTCGGCGCCGCTGAAGCCCTCGAGGGCCGCCGCGAGGTTGTCGAGGTCGAAGAGCTTCGGCTGGCGCTTGCGACGCGCCAGGTGCACAGACAGGATCTCCTTGCGCTCGTCAGGAGTCGGAAGGTCGATGAAAAAGATCTCGTCGAATCGCCCCTTGCGCGTCAGCTCGGGCGGCAGTGCCGAGATGTCGTTGCTCGTCGCGACGACGAAGACCGCGGCTTTTCGATCCTGGAGCCAGCCGAGCAGCCGTCCGAAGAGGCGGCGGGCCAGGCCGGCGTCGGCGTCCGAAGACGTCGCGCCCAGCGCCTTCTCGATCTCGTCCACCATCAGCACGCACGGCGCCATCGCCTCGGCGGCCTGGATCACCCGCTCGAGGTTCTTCTCGGACTCGCCGATGAACTTGTCGTAGAGCCGGCCGGCCTCCATCTTGAGGAGGGGCAGGGACCACTCGCGCGCGACCGCGCGGGCGACGAGCGTCTTGCCACAGTTGTGGACGACGAGGCCGTTCGCGATGAAGCGCTCTGCGCCCGGCACCGTCAGGTCGTAGACGCGGTCGAGACAACGGCCTGTCTCGATCGACATCACGCGCGCGGCGGCACTGTGGCGGGGCTTCGTACGCCGGGAGAACGTGGCCAGTCCGCGCGCGAGCCTTTCCTGTTTCCGGTGAGTGATGAAGCCGACGAGCGTTGCGAACCGCTCGAGACTCTCCCGTGTCTGGATCTGCACCGTATGGACCGGGTACCGCGAGTACCCATGAACCGTGGTCTGGGTTCGAATCGACGAAAAGATTCCAAGGCGTTGAAGGAGGAGCTGAACACCCCGCGCCATCGATGGGCTCACCGTCTTCAGCTCGACCCTCGGAGAACGTCGGTTGGCCGCGCCGCGGTTGTAGTTGGCGACGGTCCCATCGCCCTCGAACAACGCCCTGACGAAGCCAGCGACGCAGGTGTCGTCCAGGCTGAAGAGGGGGTCCGGAACGGCCTTCGTTCGTTTCGTGCCCTCCAAGAGAGGATGTAGATTGACCGCAACGTCGAACGAGTTGAAGCGGAACTCGCGTACGCGCTTCGGTGCGCGCGACCTTTCGGCTGGCCTGATCCCGAACAGCTTCTCGCTTCGCTCGCGGAGCCATTGAGCGAGATCTTCCTCGTCGTCTGACAGGGTGAGAGTGATGCGGTACCGGTCGCGGTTGCCCTCGGCGGCCAGCAAACCGACGAACTCCGCAAGCTCCGGACTCCAGGTCGCCGGAAGCGTGTCGACCGGGACCCGCCTCAGGCGCACCGAGTGGAGTGGCCGGTCGAACCCGGTGCGCTTGGGGGGTGTGGCAAAGCTGCCTGCCCGGTTCCACCGGAGAACCTCGTCGCCAACCGCCAGCCGATCGGCACGCTTCCAGCCCTGGGTGGTGCGGACCTCGTGGTCCGGGGTCATCTCCAGTTCCCGGCCGTCGGCGAATGTCAGGAGCACCGTCTCCATGTCGGCGTGGATCTGGAGCTTGGAGGCGAGGGCCGCTTGACCGTCCTCGAGCGCCACCCGGTAGGCCACGTCGTAGGTTCCCGGTTCCAGGCAGTCCGTGACCTGGCGCGCCAGCGTCTCGAGCGTGGGCATGCGACCGTCGGCGAGAAGAACCCGGGTATCTCCTCGAAGGCAACCCTGGACGCCCAGCAGCAGAATGCCCTTTGGCGGGCTGAGGCCGAACTCGCGTGCGGCCGGCTCGAACGCCCTCCGACGCTTCGCGAGCCACGCCTTGAGGGTCCGGAACCCGCCCACCTCGGCGAGGTTCTCCTCGGGCGCGACGTACTCGAGCGCGCCTTCCCGCTGGAGTAGCTCGCGGCGGAGCGCGATGAACACGTCGACGTCGTCGACGGTCAGCGCCCGATCGCGCACCGCGGCGCGCACGAGCGTGCGTTCGGCCTCCTGCTCGGTGAGGCCGCGCATCCGCTCGACCAGCCGGTCCACCTCGGCGTCGCTGAGCGCGACGCGGATCTGCTGCTCGCGCGCCAGGCGGGCGCCGACACGCTTGGTGAGGGCACGGAGCTCGTCGGCCGTCGGCAGATCGAGGGTGAACGGTGCCGTGATCGGCCGGAGCTCCGCCGGGATCTCGAGCGCCGGGGCGCAGAGCACGATGACGCGCCGGTCGCTCGTGAACCGGGGCGCCAGGTCACGGAGGCGCCGGACGATCGTCACCTGATCGAGGTACCGATGGAGATCCTTCATCATGAAGATCCCGTCATCCTCGAGGCTTGCCATCGCGCCGAGGGCCTTGGCCGGCTCGCGCGTGTCGTCGGGGGCCGCGCCGGGCTCGTGGCGCGCGAAGGCGCTCCCGGCCGTGGCGGGATCCCCGGTCGCCTCCTTGCGCAGTCCCTCTGTGACCGTCCACCACCACAGGGGGATCTTGAGGTTGGCTGAGACCTGATCGAGGAGGCGCTCCAGGCGATCCTCCTCCGCCGTGCGGGCGCCGATGAGGGCGTAGCCCGACTGGATGAGGAGCTGGAGATCGGCGAGTGTCCCCACGGCTGCCGAGAATAGCAAAATCGCGTGCTAGAATCGCCCTGCCGGTATGCAGGACATCCGGGCGAATCTCGAGCGCGTTCGTGAGCGCATCGCGCGCGCCGCCGAGCGCGCCGGGCGGCGGGCCGGCGACGTCACCCTCGTCGCCGTCAGCAAGACGGTCGAGGCGGCGCGTGTTCGCGAGGCGATCGCCGCCGGCGTCACGGCGCTCGGGGAGAACCGCGTGCAGGAGGCGCGGACGAAGATCGCCGAGATCGGACGCCCCGTCCCGTGGCACCTGATCGGCCACCTGCAGACGAACAAGGCGAAGGACGCGCTCGAGCTTTTCGACGTGATCCACTCGCTCGACCGGCTCGAGCTGGCGGCCGAGCTGGACCGGCGGGCCCGGCAGCGCGGCCGCGACGTCGTGACGCTGCTCCAGGTGAACGTGGCGGGCGAGACGTCGAAGGGCGGCGTCGCCCCCGACGAGGTGGGCCGCGCGCTGGAGGCGATCGCGAAGCTCGAGCGCGTGCGCGTGCGCGGGCTCATGACGATCCCGCCCGAGGTCGAGCGGGCCGAGCAGGCGCGCGGCTGGTTCCGGATGCTCCGCGAGCTCGCGGAGCGGCACGACCTGCGTGAGCTCTCGATGGGCATGAGCAGCGACTTCGAGGTCGCGATCGAAGAAGGGGCGACGCTGGTGCGCGTGGGAACGGTCGTCTTCGGTCCGCGCCCCGCGCGCGCCTGAGGAGACGCAATGAGCGTCAAGGGCAAGAAGGTCGGGTTCGTCGGCGCCGGCAACATGGGCGAGGCTTTGATCAAGGGGCTCGTCGCCGCGAATCTGGTCCGGTCGGAGGCCATCCACGCGACCGACGTCCGTGCCGACCGTGTCGCCGAGCTCGCGCGGCAATACGGGATCTCCCCGGTCGCCGGCAACCAGGCCCTGGTGCGCGCGTCCGACGTCGTCATCCTCGCGGTGAAGCCGCAGATCATGGCGTCCGTGCTCGCCGATATCGCGCCGGCGCTCACCGCGCGTCCGCTCCTGATCTCGATTGCCGCCGGCGTCTCGACCGCAACGATGCAGAGCGTCCTCGGCAAGTACCAGCGCCTGATCCGGGTGATGCCGAACACGCCCGCCCTCGTGCTCGAGGGCGCCACCGCCATCGCGAAGACGCCGGGTCTCGACGCCGACGACCTCGAGACGGCCGAGGAGATCTTCCACGCGGTCGGTCGCGTCGTCGTCCTCGACGAGTCGCTGATGGACGCGGTCACGGGGCTCTCGGGCTCCGGGCCCGCGTACGTCGCGATCGTCGTCGAGGCGCTCGCCGACGGCGGCGTCAAGATGGGGCTCGACCGCCAGACGTCGATGGCGCTCGCGACCCAGACCGTGCTCGGGGCGGCGCGCCTGCTGATCGAGACGGGGCTGCATCCCGGCGCGCTCAAGGACATGGTGGCGTCGCCCGGCGGGACGACGATCGCCGGGATCGCCGCCCTCGAAGAGGGCGCGGTCCGCACGACCTTCATCCGCGCCGTCGAGCGCGCGACGCTCCGCTCGAAGGAGCTGGGCCGCGGCCCGGCCTGATGTTCGTCGTGTCCAACTTCGTCCTCGCGCTCGCCAAGCTCGTCGAGCTCGTCGTGTACGCGTACATCCTGATCATCATCGGGCGCGCGCTGATCTCGTGGGTCAGCCCGGACCCGTCCAACCCGATCGTGCGCTTCCTCTATCGCGCGACGGAACCGGTGCTGCGGCCGATCCGCCGTCGGCTGCCGAGCACCATGGGTCTGGACCTGTCCCCGCTGGTCGTGCTGGTGGCGCTGCAGTTCGTTGAGTGGTTCGTCGTCGAGACGCTGCGCGACCTGGCCATCAGCCTGAGGTAGATCCATGCGCTTTTCGCCCAACGACATCCGGCAGCAGCAGTTCTCGGTGAAGACGTTCCGGGGCTTCGACCCGCAGGAGGTCGACGCGTTCCTGGACGACGTCGCCGAGGACTACGAGGCGGTGCTGAAGGAGGCGACGCTCCTCCGGGAGCAGCTTTCTGCCCAGGAGGCGCGCGCCCGCGGCATCGTGGAGCGCGAGAAGAGCCTGCAAGACACGCTGGTCACGACGCAGCGGCTCGCGGACGAGATGAAGGCGGCGTCCAGACGCGAGGGCGAGCTGATCGTGCGCGAGGCCGAGCTCCGGGGCGAGAAGCTCGTGGAGGAGGCGCGCGCCGAGGAGGCGAAGATCCGGAGCCAGATCCAGGCGCTCCGTCGCATGCGCCGCCAGCTCGTGGAGGAGCTCACCGCGACCCTCGAGCGCTATCGCCGCGTGATGACGAGCGAGCTCGAGTCGCTGCCCGACAGCGGCGCCGATGCCGACCCCGGCTAAGAATATGGGGGGCTCCGGGCGCCCCCCAGGCTGGTCAAGCGAAGGGAGCTACGCCCCCCTCGGACTCCCCCGGCCATCGCTCGGGGCTCCCCGGCGGAGCCGTGGTGCCCCTCGAGAGCGGGATTCGTTCTCGTGGCCTGAGGACACGCTGCGGGTGCGCGTCAAGGTCGTGCGCGTGACGGGGCTCGCGCGCGCCGAGATCGTGCGACGCCTCGGGGTGGGCGCGCGATGAGGGCGGCGCTGGCGCTCGCGCTGGTCCTGCTCGCCGTGGCACCGGCGCTCGCGGAGCCGGCCGGCCCGCCCGCGCCGGGTGACGTGGCGCTCGGCTTCCGATTCGACGAGAGCGCGCTTCGGCTGAACGGCTGGTTCCTCACCGCCGACGGCTTCTGGGGCTTCTGGCTCGACGGCGCGCGGCGCGACCGGGGGCTCACCGTTCAGGGGCGGGTGCAGCGGGACGGCCGGGCGCTCAACTTCTCGCTCGACGCCCAGCCCGAGGCAGGCGGGACGCTCCGCTGGTGGCAGGACCCGCTCTGATCTCGCCCGTCCGCTGGGCGGACGGCCGCCTGATCCTCCTCGACCAGACGCTGCTGCCCGGCCGCGAAGTCGACCGCCCCTGTACCACGTGGGAGGAGGTCGCCGACGCGATTCGCGCGCTCGTCGTGCGCGGCGCGCCGGCGATCGGCGTCGCCGCGGCCTTCGGCGTCGTTCTCGCGGCGCGCGCGAGCCGCGCCGGGACCTTCGACGCCCTCTCCGCCGACCTCGAGATCGCGATCAAGGGGCTCGCGGCGACCCGTCCGACCGCCGTGAACCTCTTCTGGGCGCTGGACCGCATGCGGCGCGCCGTCGAGGCCCGGCGGGGAGTCCGGGTCGACGCCGTGCGGACGGCGCTCGCCGACGAGGCGCAGGCGATCCTCGCCGAGGACGTGGCGGCCAACCGCGCGATGGGCGACCACGGCGCCGCGCTCGTGCCCGCGCGCGCCCGTATCCTGACCCACTGCAACGCCGGCGCCCTGGCGACGGCGGGCTACGGCACCGCCCTCGGCGTGGTTCGCTCGGCGCACGCGCAAGGCAAGGTCGCCCTCGTGTGGGTGGACGAGACGCGACCGGTGATGCAGGGCTCGCGGCTGACCGCGTGGGAGTGCGTACGGGAGGGGATCCCGCATCGGCTCATCGCCGACGTCGTCGCCGCGTCGGTGATGGCGCGCGGCGAGGTCGATCTGGTCATCACCGGCGCCGACCGTATCGCGGCCAACGGCGACACGGCGAACAAGATCGGCACCTACGGTCTCGCGGTGCTGGCCCGCCACCACGGCGTGCCGTTCTACGTGGCGGCGCCGTTCTCGACGATCGATCCGACGCTCGAATCGGGCTCGCTCATCCCGATCGAGGAGCGCGACGCCGACGAGGTGCGACGCGTCGGTGATCGGGCGACCGCGCCCGCGGCCTCCCCGGTCTTCAACCCGGCCTTCGACGTCACACCCGCGGCGCTCATCGCGGCGCTCATCACCGAGCGTGGGGTCTTCCGGCCGCCCTACCGTTTCGTCGCCGCAGGCCCAGGCGGCGTCGAGGGCCGTTGACCGAGGGCGGCGGCCTCGCGCGGCGCTACCACGACGGCACGGCGCACTCGCCGGCGTCGGTCCGGTCCTCGGCGCACACGCTCGAGTGGGACATCAAGCCGTTTGCGTTCAAGGTGTACGTGGACGCGCCGGCCCTCGAGCTACCGCGGGACCTCGATCCGCTGACCGTCCCGGCGCTCGCCGCCGTGGCGGCCCGGGCGGCGTCGCGGCCGAGGACGATGACGCTCACCAGGCTCGCGACGCTCCTCTACGCGGCCGCGGGGGTGACGAAGAAGAAGACCTACGCCGGCGGCGGCGAGGTTCTGTTTCGCGCGGCGGCGTCGACCGGCGCGCTCTACCAGACGGAGGTCTACGTCGCCGCGGGCGCGGTCGAGGGGATCACACCCGGCCTCTATCACTTCTGCCCGGGCGACTTCACGCTCCGGCGGCTCCGCGACGGAGACTGGCGCGGCTGGCTCGCCCGGGCGGCGGCCGACGAGACGCTCGGACGTCGCGCGGCGGTTCTCGTCCTCACGGCGATCTACTGGCGAAACACCTGGAAGTACCAGGCGCGGGGCTTTCGCCATCTCTTCTGGGACTCGGGCACCATGCTCGCGAACGCGCTCGCCGCGGGCGTCGGGCTCGGCCTGGCCCCACGCGTGGTCACCGGCTTCGTCGACGCCGACGTGAACGGCGTGCTCGGTCTCGACGCCGAGCGGGAAGGCGCCCTCGAGTTGCTGGCCGTCGGCCCGGGGACGCCGCCACCACCGCCACGCGACAGCGTGGACGTGATCCGCCACGACGTGATGCCGCTGTCCGAGCGTGAGGTCGACTACCCGCTTCTGCGCGAGATGTACCGGGCCTCAGCGCTCCCGGCGCCCGACGCCGTCGCCGCCTGGCGGAGCGGGATGCCGCCGGCGGGCGCGCCGGCGCGCGGCCCGCTGACG
>JBOHQB010000511.1:0-3408 GCA_050731995.1 Candidatus Rokuibacteriota bacterium | reverse complement strand
GGGCAGGTCGTGATCATGACGCTGCTCGGCGGCGCCGGGACGTTCTTCGGCCCCTTCGTGGGCGCCGCCACCTTCCTCGTGCTGGGCGACCGGCTGAGCGTGGTGCTGGTCGACTCCTGGCCCCTCGTGATCGGCGCCGTCTTCATGGCGTTCGTCCTGTTCCTTCCCAAGGGCATCTGGGGCACGGTGATAGGAGGCTTCCATGGCCGTTAAAGTGCTGGAGCTGCATCACCACGGAATCCGCGTCGGTCCCTCGGCCGAGGCGGTGAGCCAGGCGCGCACGTTCTACGGCGACGTGCTCGGGCTCGACCACGATCCCGGCCGGCCGAAGATCCCCACGATCGACGGCTACTGGATGGACGTGGGCGGCACCGCCCAGATCCACCTCATGGGGGTGGACGGCCAGTCCAAGTTCGCCGACGGCCCCGGTCGGGATCCGTCGCACCCGCACGTCGCGCTCGCGGTGCCCGACATCCAGGACGCGAAGAAGGAGCTGGAGCGGATGGGCGTGGACTTCTGGGTCTCGCGCGGCGTCGTCGGTCCCGAGTCGCAGCAGATCTTCATGCACGATCCGTTCGGCAACATGATCGAGCTGCACCAGATCGGCACCTGCCGGTGCATCACGGCCAGGCGCCAGCCGGTCAAGGGCATGAGCTGAGCGTGCCGTCGCTCACCCCCGCCCAGCGCGCGGTCGTCGACCGCGCCGAGCGCGTGACGCGCGAGCACGTCGCGCCCCGCGCGGCGGAGTACGACGTCGCCGGCGCCAACCCCGTGGAGAGCTGGCGCGCGCTCTGGCGCGACGGGTTCCTCGGCGCGTCCGTCCCGGTCGCACACGGCGGACTCGGACTCGACATGGAGACGTACGTCTCGGTGATCCGCACGATCGCCCGCGGCTGCGCGAACACCGCCATGACGGTACACATGCACTCCACGGTCATGCGCTTCATCGACGTGCTGGGGACCCCGGCGCAGAAGCGCCGATACTTCGCCGAGGCCGTGGAGCGGGGCCGGTTGTTCGGGTCGTGGGGAAGCGAGCCGGCCGTGAGCCTCTCGCGCACCTTCCTGATGGAGACCGTCATCCGCCACGATGACCGGAACGACACCGACGGCTACGTCGTCGACGGCGTCAAGCACTTCTGCACGATGGCCCTCGGCGCGTCGTACTACATGGTCTGGTGCGCGCTCGACGGCGGGAGCGACATGGCCAAGTGCCTCTTGCAGGCGCTCGTGCCCGCGGAGTCGCCGGGCATCGCTACGGACGGCCGGTGGGACACGCTCGGCATGCGCGCCACGTTCAGCCCGTCGGTGACGCTCACAGACGTGCGCGTGCCCGCGGACGCGGTGCTCGGTACGCCGGGGACGGCCATCCAGGCTGGCGTCGTCGAGTCCTTCGCGCTGGGCTACGCCGCGATCTACGCGGGGATCGCGGAGGCCGCGCTCGCCTTCGCCGTGGAGTACGCCAAGAAGCGGATCGTCCGGCCGGAGAACGTTCCCGTGGCGATGGACCCGGCGGTGCAGCGCCACATCGGCGAGATGGCCGCGCACCTGGATGCGGCGCTCCTGGTGCTGGGCGAGGCGGCGGCGGGCTGGGAGCGCGCCGACGTGGTCGAGCGCGGGCTCCTCGCGAACAAGGCGAAGTACATGACGACGGAGGCGGCGCTCGCCGTGACGTCGAGAGTCATCCAGGTCGTCGGTGGGCGCGGCGCCTACAAGGAGTTCCCCGCGGAACGGGCGCTCCGCGACGTGCGCACGGCGACGCTGATGCCGCCCACCGTCGACCGGATGCTCGAGGCCATCGGCAAGAGCGCACTCGGCGTCGAGAGCGCGATGTTCAACGTGGCGGGCTTGCCGAAAGCCTAGGACGTGCCGGGTGGTCGAGGAGCGTCACGGGTTTCCCGGGGCGCTCCGAGCGCTGGGGGGTGTGGGGGGCCATTTCGGGGCCCCCCACGTGACTTAGTCGCACGCTCGACGGCGCGGAAGGCGACGAGGGACAACACGGTCGCCGCCATGAGAGCGGCGGCGAAGACGATCGGCATCTCCGGTCGTCCCGTGAGGTCACGGGTGAGCCCCGCGGCCGGCTGGGCCACCGCCATCCCGAGGTAGTAGATCGAGTAGTACACCCCGAGCGCCGTGGCGAGCGTCTCCGGCTTCGCTGCCTGGGGCAGGAGCGCGATGAGCGCGCCCGCCGGCACGCCGAGAGCGAGCCCCACCAGCGTGTACGACCACGCCGTGCCCGGTGCGGCGACGATGCCCAGCATCAGCAGCGCCGTGATGAGGCAGCCGCCCACGATGATCGCGTCGACCCGCGCCTTCCAGCGGTCGGCGAGCACGCCGCCGAGCGGAACCGAGACGATCGTCACCCAGATCGCGGCGCTCACCGGAAGCGACGCCTCGGCGACCGCGACACCCTGCGCCACGAGGATCGCCGGCGCGAAGGCGACGGCAACGATGAGGCTCGCGTTGAAGGACGCCCAGCCCGCGCCCGCGACGAGGGCCAGCCACAGGTCGCGTCGTGGCAGGGACGCGCCGGAGACCGGCTCCACCTCCTCGAGGTGCGGCGGCTCGCGGTAGAGGGTCACCATCAGTCCGAAGGCGATGGCGGAGACGCCGACGGTCGTGTGCATCGCCATCCGCCACGACGCGGCCTGCGCGAGCCAGCCGACGGAGAGCAGGGCGAGGCCGATCCCGACGGGAAACGCGGTGAGCATGACCCCCATCGCGGTGCGGAGCTCCCGGCCGGCGAACCAGTCGGCGACGATCTTGGCGAGGAAGATGTTGAGCACGCTCGCGCCGATTCCGCTGAGCGTCTGGCCGCCGCACGCGGTTCCGAAATCCGGCGCCGCGGCGGTGAGCGCCCCCCCGACCATCATGAAGAGGAGGCCCGTCAGCACGAGCTGTCGGTCGCCCAAGCGCTGGCCGAGGAGGCCGCCCGGCAGCGCGATGACGGTGCCCGGCAGCATGAAGAGGCCGATGAGCAGGCCGAGCTCCGCGTAGGCGATGTGGAACTCGTCCACGAGGAAGGTCGAGACGGACGGGACCGCCTGGAACTGATAACCCATGGCGATCCGCGTCAGGAAGACGACGCCGAGCATGGCCCAGCGACGGTCCATGGCCGGCGTCGTCGTCCTCAGTCCCGCACGCCGCTACTTGTCCAGCCAGGCGGCCATGAGGCGCCCGCCGTAGTCGTGGCCGAAGTTGGGTCCGAAGTTCTTGACGTAAGGCTCCCAGGCGGACACGACGTTGCCCGACGGCCCGTAGAGGTAGTAGACCTGAGAAGCGAGGTAGCGCTGGATGTCGTAGAGCGCCTCGCGGCGCTTCGCCGTGTCGAAGATCCGCCGCTGGTTCTTCAGCATGTCGGTGAGCTTCGGGTCGTTGACGCCGCTCGCGTTCGTGATCTGGCCCGGCATG